>CANRBP010000021.1 GCA_947628875.1 uncultured Lachnospira sp. | reverse complement strand
CAGCACGCCGGAAGCATGCGCGCGGGAGCTGGCCGATATGTATTGTTCGCCGGACAGCGATGTCCTGATCTCGTGCGGCGGCGGCGAGCTGATGTGCGAGATACTTCCGTATCTTGATTTTGGCAGGATCGCATCTGCAAGTCCTAAGTGGTATATGGGATACTCGGATAATACTAATTTTACTTTTTTGCAGGCTGTACTCTGTGATACAGCCTCAATATATGGGCCGTGTGCGGCGGCGTTTGGCATGGAACCATGGCATCAGGCAGTTTCGGACGCTTTTGGAGTGCTTACCGGTGCGTGCCTGAATATGCACGGGTATGATGGCTGGGAGAAGGAGTCGTTAAAAACGCCGGAATGCCCAACGGCAGCCTGGAATATCACAGAGCCGCGAATCCTGCGCAGTTATGAAAACGGACAGCTGTGCTCGCCGGACAGGACTGAGCTTGATTTTACAGGCAGGCTGATAGGAGGCTGCATGGACTGCCTGGTAAACCTGACAGGCACGCGGTATGATAAAGTTCATGAATTTAATGAGCGTTATGCAAATGACGGCATGATCTGGTTTTTGGAAAGCTGCGATCTGAATGTGATGAGCATCCGCAGGGCAATGTGGCAGATGGATCAGGCCGGCTGGTTTGAGCATGTCAGGGGATTTATTATAGGGCGGCCGCTGGCGTTTGGGCAGGAAATGATGGGACTTGACCAGTATGAGGCAGTTATGGGCATTGCGCGCAAATATGGCGTGCCGGCAGTGATGGATGCAGACCTTGGACATCTGCCGCCGGCAATGCCGTTTATCTGCGGCAGCATGGCGTCTGTCCGGATTAAAGGAAATGATATGTCGCTAAAGATGGAGCTCGTCTGATACAGATGGCGTATGGCAGCGGTGAAGAAAGTCCGCTGCCTGTTTCATGCATGAATGAAATATTTCTGCCGCGCATTGAAAGCGGCGCAAAATAATATTGCATATAAAATTTGGCTATAGTATAATGAATCAAGTAGTTTTCGTGAATTTTATATGATGATTTTATGCAGTTGAATCATGTGGAGGCTGGTATGGAAGAAGAGGCCAGGATCATAAAATTTGATGGGGATTCCAAGATAGTACAGGTTATCGCGAAGGTATTTGACAACAATCTTGGAACATTGCTGGCTGCCGATGATAACGGCAGGATTATTTATTTTAACGATACAGGAAAGAAAGAACTGGAGTATACGGACGGGGAAGCATGCATCAGTGATATTTTCGTGTCGCTGATACCGGAAGGCGTGAACTTTTCGGATTTTATGCAGATGCTGGACGGCCGTGTGATAGAGACGATCGCTTACAGGAAAAACCACACCTGTTTTAAGGCAATGATACGCATGAGCAGGATCGACCTTGATGAGGCGTACAATGTTTTTTCCGTACTGAATGTGCAGTATGAGGAGTTCGCCAAAAAGGAATTGGAGAAGGTTGAGAACAATCTTAAAAAATCCATGAAAGCGCGCAATGAGTTCGTGGCGAACATCACGCATGAATTGAGGACGCCGGTCAATGGCATTAAAGGCCATATTAAGAACCTGATGAACGAGACGGAAAATTCGTCTGAGAAAAAAACGCTTGATATCATTATGAAATGCTGCGAGAATATGGAAAAAATCATCAATAATCTGCTTGATTTCTCCAAGATCGAGGCGGGAAAGTTTGAGATCGTTGAGGCGGCTTTTGATTTTCGGGCATGCATTAACCATGTGGTGGATACCAGCATGAGCATTGCAAACGAAAAGGGAATTAAATTTTCTGCATACATAGCAGATGATATTCCGGATCAGGTGATCGGTGATGAGCTGAGAATCGTACAGGTGCTGAATAACCTGGTTTCAAACGCTTTAAAGTTTACATCAATTGGATATGTCAATATAGAGGTTTACAAGACAAGGCTGAAAAACGGCCGCATGGAGCTGACATTCTTTGTTATAGATACAGGCATCGGCGTGACGCTTGAAGAGAAAGAGAAGATGTTTAAGAGCTTTTCGCAGGTAGATGGCTCGATCACGCGGCAGTTTGGCGGAACAGGACTCGGGCTGTATGTCACGCGCCAGCTTGTGGAGCTGATGCACGGCTCTATCAGCCTTGAGAGTGAAAAGGGAAAAGGAAGTACATTTACATTTACGATAGAAGTTGGCGTTGAGGGCAACGAACAGGAGCAGGAGCAGGTGACGCCGGTGATAGCGCATATGCTGAATGCAGGCATGGGACTTCCGCAGATGGAGGACATCGACAGGGTATATAAATACGGAAGCGATGAAAACCGCAGGGAGATTAAGAACACATGCGAGAAACTGATCCTCTGCATAGAAATGGAAAATTGGGAAAAAGCCGAGATATTTGCCGACAGTTTAAAAAAGCTTACAGGTGATGCTGAGCAGGAAGTTAAGAGCAAAGTATTCAAACTGGTGATGGCTGTCAGGAAGGAAGATTATGACAAAAGCACAAGCCAGCTGGAAGATATCAAAAAGCTTGTACTTGTATGACAGATGGATAAATAAAAAGCGTGAAATAAAGCAATTTGTGTCTGCGTCCTGCCTTATAATAAGTGTATTTATGTGCAGGAAACAGCACAGAAATGAGGATTATTATGGAACTGTTTGAAGATGATGTGCCGGTAGTCCTGATAGTGGATGATTCCGATATCAATGTTGGATTATTGAAAGGAATGATCCACAGAATGGGATATTTAGGGAAAACAGCAACCAGTGCTAAGGAGGCCATTGAACTTATCCGGGAGGAGCTGCCGCAGCTTATTCTGCTTGATATTGTTATGCCGGATATTGACGGGTACCAGATGTGCGAGATGCTAAAGGCCAATCCGCTCACAAGGCCGATACCGGTCATCTTTGTATCGGCCGCCGCTGATAAGGCAAATAAGAAAAAAGCATTTGAGATAGGTGCGGTTGATTTTATAAATAAGCCTCTTGATTACTCTGAGGTGCTGATGCGCGTGAGCACGCATGTCAAGATGTACCAGATGCAGCGGCAGCTTGAGGAGAACAACCGGCGCTTGAATAAAGTCGTCAGCGAGCAGGCTCATAAATTTGAGGAAGAGCAGAAACGGCTGCTCAAAGCGATTGCGAAGATGACAGAGAGCAGCCAGTATATTGGCATGGGCAACCATCTTGACAACGTGTCGGTCAACGCAAGGCTGATGGCACAGGCGCTGAATTTTACAGATGAATATGAAAACAAGATTTCAAACTCATTTGTTGAGGCAATCGAGATGGCGGCGGCAGTACACGATATCGGCAAGATCACGATATCGGAAAAGATACTGAACAAGCCGTCTGCATTGACGCAGGAGGAACAGGATATAGTCAATACGCATACGATGCGCGGCGATGAGATATTGAAGGTCGCTTATCCGGATATGGAAACGAACGGATTTATGAAGGTCGCTTCGGAGGTGATACGTTCCCACCATGAAAACTGGGACGGCACAGGCTATCCTGATGCGCTGTGCGGAGAGGATATACCGCTGTCAGCCAGGATCATGCGCATTGTGGACTGCTACGACTGCATGCTTGGCGAGCGCTGTTATAAAAAGCCTGTCAGCAGGGAGGAGGCGCTGCTGGAAATGGAAGCCGGCAGGGGCAAAAAGTTTGACCCGTATCTGCTGGATGTGTTCTTTAAAATCGAAAAACAGTTTAAAAAGGGATAATAAGGCAATGACTGATAAGGAATTTGAGAGGATAGTCCGGTATACACAGTCTCATTATGGCATTGACCTGAGCCGCAAAAAGGTAATTGTTTCCGGACGTTTGGATAATTATTTGGCGATGCATGGCTATCCTAGCTATGACGCATATATGAACAGCGTGGAGTCAGATAAAACCGGTGCAGAAGCGCAGAACCTGGTAAATATACTGACGACTAACCATACATATTTTATGAGGGAGACGGATCATTTTGATTTTCTTCAAAAAGTCGTTCTTCCGGAATTAAGAGAAAAGAACAGCCGCACGCATGATATGCGTATCTGGTGTGCGGCATGTTCTTCAGGGGAGGAGCCGTATACGCTGGCGATGATCCTGAAAGATTTCCTGGGACTGGATTACCCGAACTGGGATACAACGATCCTGGCGACTGACATATCGCGCAGGGTACTGGAAAATGCAATTAAGGGAGTTTACCTCAAGGAGCAGATAGAATCCCTTCCGCAGCGATGGCAGCATGCGAATTTCACGAAGCTGGACGAAGGATCGTATCAGGTGAAAAAAGAAATAAGGGACAATGTGATTTTCAGGCAGTTTAACCTAATGTCGCCGCTGCCGTTCAAAAAGAAGCTTGATGTGGTTTTTTTGCGCAATGTTATGATTTATTTTAACGAGGAAACAAAGCGCGACCTTATCAACCGCATTTATGAGTTTATGGAGCCAGGGGGGTACCTGTTTATCGGCGCAACGGAGAATATTGACCGCAGTGCAACGGATTTCTGTTATGTCAGGCCATCGGTGTTTATGAAAGGACGCCAGACGGCAGGAAATGGAGCAATGTAGAAAATGAGAAGGATAAGGGTATTAGTGGTAGATGACTCGGTGGTTTTTCGGGAGCTGCTTGTCAGGAGCCTGTCGAAAGATGAAAGCCTGGAAATCGTTGCTGTCGCAGCAGATCCATACCAGGCGCGGGATGCGATACTGGAATGCCGTCCGGATGTCATGACTTTGGATATAGAGCTGCCGCGCATGAACGGTATCGAATTTCTGCGCAAGCTGATGCCGCAGTATCCGCTGCCGACAGTTGTTATCAGCGCGCTGAGCAACAAGGTATTTGACGCGCTCAATGCCGGAGCGGTGGACTTTGTGAGCAAGCCGGCAGGCATGGGTGCGGATCAGATAGATAATTTTATACGGACGGAGCTTGCGACAAAAATAAAGATAGCTTCCACCGTCAAGGTTGGAAAGATGAAACGCGCCGGCATAAACGGCGCAGTCACGTCAGGAAATTTGCACAACAAGGAGCTTGTAGTGGCTATCGGAGCCTCAACGGGGGGAACGGAGGCGATTTTTGAAGTTGTAAAACGGTTTAAAAAGGATATACCTGGCACGGTGATCGTGCAGCATATGCCGCCGGGATTTACGGCAATGTACGCGCAGCGGCTTAATGATCAGTGCGCGGTCGTAGTCAAAGAAGCCAAAACAGGCGACAGGGTAGTGCCGGGGCAGGTGCTGATAGCGCCTGGTGATGCCCATATGCGGCTGATAAAAAATAACGGCATCTACCAGGTGGAGTGCAAGGCTGGGCCGAAAGTCAGCGGCCATTGCCCGTCTGTGGATGTATTGTTTGAGTCGGTTGCTCATGCTGCCGGCAGCAAAGCAGTCGGGATCATACTGACTGGCATGGGCAAGGACGGCGCCGACGGACTGCTTGCCATGCGCAGGGCCGGCGCTCATACAATCGGCCAGAATGAGGCAAGCTGCATAGTTTACGGCATGCCTAAGGTGGCTTATGATATAGGTGCAGTTGAGGTTCAGGCAGATATTGAAATGATAGCGCAAAAAACATACAGCGTTCTGAGTTCGATGTAGAAAGGAGTATAGCTAAATGGCAGAAGAAAAGAAAGTGAAGCAGGAAGAGAAGAAGGCAGGCAAAAAAAAGAAGATCCTGATCGTTGAAGATGACTTTGCAAGCCGCAAGTTTATCATGAAGTTCATGCAGCAGTACGGCGAATGCGATGTGACTGTTGACGGACTTGAGGCAACGGAGGCTTATATGGCTGCTGTTGATGATGACGAGCCGTATGACCTGATCTGCCTTGATGTAATGATGCCGCTGATGGACGGTTATCAGGTGCTGAAGCTGATACGCGATATGGAAACCCAGCGCGGCGTGGCAGATGAGGATCGCGTCAAGATTATAATGATGACTGCATTGAACCAGAAGAGCAATGTTGACAAGGCGTTTGAGATGGGTTGTACCGTTTATTGCGCAAAGCCTTTGGATATGGACAGGGTAAAAAGCGTTATAGAAAAGCTTGGCCTTGCAGACTAGCATAAATGGCAGACGGGACAGGGAAAGCTTAAACAATGATAGGATTAAGTCCCAACTGGCTGTTGGGTACAGAAACCCTACACTAATATTTTAGGAGGAGGAAACAGGCTATGGCAGAAGATTTCAGCACAGATGGAATGCTGGATATGTATCTGTATGAAAACGGACAGCTGCTGGAACAGTTGGAAGCGACTACTCTGGAGAAAAAAGATGCAGACAGTTTTGACGAGACTGATATAAACGAATTTTTCAGAGTCATGCATACAATCAAAGGTTCGTCTGGCGTCATGATGTTTGACGATATCTCCAAGCTGGCACATAAGCTGGAGGATGTATTTTATTATATCCGCGAGTCGCATCCGGATAATGTGCCGCACATGGAACTTGTTGATCATATCCTGCAGGTATCAGATTTTATATCCGGCGAGTTCGATAAACTTAAAGATGGAGAGGATCCGGATGGGGATGCCTCCGCGCTGATTGCTGAGCTGGACAAATTCTTAAATAAAATCAAAAATATTGAAAACGGAGATGGAGGCGGTGCATCAGAAAATACATATGTGGAACCGAATCATTTCTATATCGGGCCGGTAGCGACAGAAAACAGCAAGTTCTTTAAAATCTGCATTTTTTACCGGAACGACACGCAGATGTGCAACCTCAGGGCGTACTCGGCAACTTTTGCGTGCAGGGAGATAGCAGAGGATCTGCTGTATAAACCGGAGGATATCATTACAAACGAGGCTTCGGCTGATATTATCCTTGAGCAGGGGTTCAAAATGCTTTTGCAGACGCAGAGCGATATTGATGAGGTTAGAAAGCTTATCGATGGCTCGGGCGTTGAAAAGATAGATATACAGGAGATAACATCAGAGGAATATCTGCAGGGGTTTGATATTCCGGTTACGATTGCGGGCGGCAAGGTAATTGATCTTGACTCAAGCGTTGAAACCATTCAGGAGCGCGCGGAGCACAAAGATCAGAAAAAATCGCCTCCAAAGCCGGGCGATTATGTTATTCAGTCAAAGGAACCTGGCAAGCCGAAGCAGTTCACAAAACAGCACAAAGAGAAACAGGCTCAGAGCTTTATAAATGTGAATGTCGCTAAGATGGATGCGCTTATGGATCTTATAGGCGAGATCGTGATTGCGGAATCAGTAGTTTTGCAGAATCCTGATCTGAAAGTTCCGGGATTGAGCCTCAACAATTTTAATAAGGCTGCTGCACAGCTTACGAAATTTACATCAGAGCTGCAGGATGTCATTATGTCGATGCGCATGATGCCTCTGACAAACACATTCCAGAAAATGAACAGGATCGTGTTTGACGCTTCCAGAAAAGTCGGGAAGGATATTGAGTTAAAGCTTGTCGGTGAAAATACGGAAGTGGATAAGAGCATTATAGAACATATTTCAGATCCTCTGATGCATTTGGTGCGTAATTCTGTTGACCATGGCATTGAGGAGGCTGAGGAGCGGAAGGCGGCAGGAAAACCGGAGAAGGGCCTGATAACGCTTGAGGCAAGGAATGAAGGCGGAAAGGTATTTATTTCTGTCAGAGATGACGGAAAGGGACTGAATACGACAAAGCTTTTCAAAAAAGCGAGAGATAACGGACTGGTGGGTTATGATAAGACAGAGGATGATTTTACCAAAAAGGAGATTTACCAGTTTATAACATACCCGGGATTCTCGACAAAGGAGCAGGTTACAGAGCTGTCCGGCCGTGGCGTTGGCATGGATGTTGTCGTAAATAATATACAGGCTATCGGCGGCCAGCTGGATATCGACAGCGAGGAGGGCAAAGGTTCGATAATGACCCTTAAAATACCGCTTACGCTGGCGATCATTGAAGGCATTGTGATGGGAGTCGGCTCAACGACTTTCGTGGTAGAGACAGGTGCAGTCAAAGAATTTCTGCATGTTCGTTCGTCCAGCATGATAACTGAGCCGGATGGCGAAGAATATGTTATGGTGCGCAGCGAATGTTTCCCGGTTATCAGGCTTTCTGAGCGGTATCATCTGGCGAATGCGAAACAGGACGTAGAGGAAGGAATCATGATCCTGGTAGAGCATGAGGGCAAGCGCATATGCCTGTTTGTAGACTATCTGGTAGGAGAGCAGGAGATAGTTGTCAAGCCGATACCGTCCTATATCCGCAAGGTTGAGGGGTTGTCCGGCTGTACGCAGCTGGGTGACGGCAGCATTGCCCTGATCGTAGATGTTGGCGGACTAATGTGAAAGGAGCTATAAAGTATGGCAGATGAAGTGATTCAGCAGGAGACAGCAGATGTGCTGGAAGAGGATACCCAAAAAGAAAAGTTTATGACTTTTAAATCGGGTAATGAATATTTTGGCATTGAGCTCAAATATATTGTTGAGATTATCGGTATGCAGAATATTACAGCTGTTCCCGAGGTGGAGGATTATATCAAGGGGCTTATCAATCTCAGGGGAAAGATTATCCCGGTCATTGATGTGCGTATCAGGTTTAAGCAGGAACCGTTTGAGTATACAGACAGAACATGTATAATCATTATCAACGTGAATGGAACGATAGTCGGCTTGATAGTGGAAACTATTGCAGGCGTTGTATCAATTACAGGTGATAATATCGAACCGCCGCCGTCACTGTCGGCAGGGAATGCAAAAAATAAATATGTATACGGACTTGGGAAGACAGGCGATTCAGTAAAACTGCTTCTGGATCCGCAAAAATTGATTAAAGATGAAGAATTGGCACTGTTTGAAGAAATCAGCGAAGAAGCTCAGGCGCAGCAGCCGGAGCAGGAATAAGATTAAGATTCAGGAGGCTAAATTATGAAGAATATGAGTATTATTAACAGGATCAGGCTGGGATTTGTCTCAGTCGGAGTTTATGCGGTATTGATAGGCGCTGCGGCAATCGGTGTTTTGCAGGGCGGCATTCAGGTGGAGGCAGGTTCTACGGAATCGGTTGTGCTGCAGCTTGTAATTTTGGCTTTTGTACTGCTTGCTGTCGGTACAGGATATTCAATCGCACATCTTTTAATAGTTGGACTGCGCAAGCAGCTGCAGCAGCTCCAGAAAATTGCTGACGAGCTTGCAAAGGGCAGCGTTGAGGTTCAGATCACAGAGCGCAGCACTGATGAACTTGGAAAGATGATCGATGAGTTTGAGAAGGTTGTAAAGGCTACAAAGGGTCATGCGCAGCTGGCTAAGAAGATTGCGCAGGGAGATATGACTGTTGAAGTTTCAGTGCGTTCTGAGAAAGACGTTCTGGGCAAGGCATTAAAGGATCTGGTTCAGGACAACAACAGCGTCCTGCTCGGCATTAAAGAGTCAAGCATGCAGCTGACGTCCGGCGCTGGCCAGGTGGCAAGCGCAAGCCAGGCGCTGGCGCAGGGTTCAACGGAGCAGGCGAGTGCGATCGAGCAGATTACAGCTTCCATGACGGAAATAGCAAAAGACACAAGCGAAAATGCCAAAGTTGCAAATGATGCCGATCATATGATACAGGAGATGCAGCAGAAGGCTGCAGATGGCAATGAGCAGATGAAAGAAATGATGGGAGCCATGGAGCATATCCAGTCCGCTTCGCACAGCATTTCAAAGGTTATAAAGACGATTGATGACATTGCGTTCCAGACAAATATTCTGGCGCTTAATGCAACTGTAGAGGCTGCCAGGGCAGGCGTGCATGGCAAAGGTTTTGCTGTTGTGGCTGAGGAAGTTAAGAATCTTGCTGAGAAGAGCGCTGCTGCTGCACAGGAAACGGCAGAACTCATTCAGTCCTCCATTGACAGCGTTGAGAACGGTTCAAAGATTGCAGGCGATATGGAGACAGTTCTTGTGCAGATGGTGGATGCTATGGGCGATGTAGTGCGTGAAGTGCATGATATTGCAACAACATCTAACCATCAGGCGACAGCAGTTGCGCAGATCAACCAGGCGATCACGCAGGTATCGCAGGTCATACAGACTAATTCGGCAACAAGCGAGCAGTGTGCATCTGCCAGCGAGGAACTTTCAAACCAGGCAGTTGGGCTTCGCAATATGATTGCAAAGTACCGCCTGCAGGATCGTGATTCAAGGGTAAGATCTTTTGGCGGAGATTCCTTCGGAGTTCCATATGCGCAGCATAATACAATGCCTATGTATAACAGCAGCGCAAGCAATAATGAGCAGATCATCTCACTTGATGGGGATTTCGGAAAATATTAAAAACTGGCGGATATGATTGTGTAAATATGGTGCGGTGCCGGCGGGTGCTGCACCATATTTTAAAGAATAAAGAGCGCAGCCCCGGATTCTTGATTATATTAAGAGCGGCTGAATCATGGCAAAAAAAGACTGCCCGTCAGACGGACAGCCTTTTTTGAAGCAATCGGAATGACGTGATTCGAACACGCGACCTCTTCGTCCCGAACGAAGCGCTCTACCAAGCTGAGCCACATTCCGATAACATAAAATACTATAATCGCATTTAATAAAGAAGTCAAGTGAAATTTTATTAAAATATAAACTTTTTTATATTATTTGCATTATAAGCGCAAATCCGTTAAAATACGTTTATGGTGCAGAGCGCTGTTTGGCGGAAGGCGCCGATATATGAGAAAAGAAAGGAATGACAAACATGGGAATGACAATGACGCAGAAAATACTTGCAGCACATGCAGGACTTGAGGAAGTGAAAGCCGGACAGCTGATCGAGGCGGATCTTGATCTCGTTCTCGGCAATGACATAACCTCTCCGGTTGCGATCCATGAAATGGACAAAATGACTGTTAAAACAGTATTTGATAAGGATAAGATAGCACTGGTGCCAGATCATTTTGTGCCTAATAAAGATATTAAATCAGCGGAACACTGTAAATGCGTGCGTGAGTTTGCGAAAAAACATGATATTACAAACTATTTCGAGGTTGGGCAGATGGGCATCGAACACGCGCTGCTGCCGGAGCAGGGACTTACAGTTGCAGGCGATGTGATCATAGGCGCGGATTCGCATACCTGTACATACGGCGCGCTTGGCGCTTTTTCAACGGGCGTTGGCTCGACTGATATGGCGGCAGGCATGGCGACCGGCAAAGCCTGGTTCAAGGTGCCGTCAGCAATCAAGTTTGTCCTTAATGGCAAGCCGTCCAAGTGGGTCAGCGGCAAGGATGTGATCCTGCATATCATAGGAATGATCGGCGTTGATGGTGCGCTTTATAAATCAATGGAATTTGTAGGCGATGGAATTAAAAATCTGTCGATGGACGACCGCTTTACGATAGCAAACATGGCAATCGAGGCAGGCGGCAAGAACGGCATATTCCCTGTAGATGACCTGACAAGGGCATATATGAAAGAACATTCCGAAAGAGCGTTTGTGGAGTATGCGGCTGATGAGGACGCAGAGTACGACCAGATAGTGGAGATAGATCTCTCCCAGATCAAGCCTACCGTGGCATTTCCGCATCTTCCGGAAAATACGCACACCGTTGACAGCATTGATGATATAAGCATAGACCAGGTAGTTATCGGCTCATGCACAAACGGCCGCATTGACGATCTTAGGACGGCGGCAAAGATTTTGGAGGGCAGGAAGGTTGCAAGCGGACTCAGGGTGATCGTGATACCGGCAACTCAGAAAATTTATCTGCAGGCTATAGAGGAAGGGCTTGTCAAGACATTTATCAATGCAGGAGCGGTTGTCTCAACACCGACATGCGGCCCGTGCCTTGGAGGTTATATGGGCATACTTGCGGAGGGAGAGCGCTGCGTGTCAACGACAAACCGTAATTTTGTCGGAAGAATGGGACATGTAAATTCTGAGATTTATCTGGCAAGCCCGGCAGTAGCGGCAGCCAGCGCGGTAACAGGAAAAATAAGCCAGCCGGCAGAACTTGGACTATAGGAGGTAAGCGTAAAATATGAAAGCACAGGGAACAGTATTTAAATATGGCGACAATGTAGATACGGATGTAATTATTCCGGCAAGGTATCTTAATTCCTCAGATCCGCAGGAACTGGCAGCGCACTGCATGGAGGACATAGATGCGGATTTTATAAAAAAAGTCAAAAAGGGCGACATTATCGTTGCAAATAAAAACTTTGGCTGCGGTTCATCGCGTGAACATGCGCCTATAGCCATCAAGGCAGCAGGGGTAAGCTGCGTGGTTGCGGAGACTTTTGCGCGTATATTTTACCGCAATGCGATCAATATCGGCCTGCCTATTATTGAGTGCCCTGAGGCGGCGAAAGCGATTGCCGGCGGTGATGAGGTTGAAGTGGATTTTGACAGCGGCGTGATAACGGACAAGACGACAGGAGCCGCGTTCCAGGGGCAGGCATTCCCGGAATTTATGCAAAAAATCATTAAGGCGGAAGGCCTGGTCAATTATATCAACCAGCGCTGACATCATGTCAGGATTCTGCGGAGCTTTGCGGAGTTTGCGCAGTTTGTGCAGTTTGTGCAGAGGCCGGCTGCATGTTTGCGATAAATGCACACAGGCGCCTTGAGATTTTTATGCCGGCATAGCAGGAGGCATACTCGTCAGTGGAGATATCTTCGATATAATTTCTTGCATATTGGACTGGCGTAAGTCCTGCAAGCATGTCAACAGCCTTGTTGTAGGCAATGGCTGCCTGTATCTCGTCAGGGTAGTCTCCGATTATATAATTGCCGTTGATGTGAATGGCCGCACGGTACAGCGTGCGGCCTTTTTTCTGTATCTGTGTAACGCCGCTGTATCGGTTGATAATCTGGATATTTTCATACCTGAAATCATGCTCGTTGCCGTTGCGGAATATATAATCGCGTCCCTTGACAGCATGCGCGCGTATTCCGTAGCGCGAGAGTATGCTTGTCTGCATTCCGTAATCATTTACAAAATAATATCCGCCGCGCGCCATGATCTTGTGGTTGGAATAATAAAAAAGGTCATCAGTATTAAAGCGCAGCGCAACCTCAGGTTCAAGGAAATACAGAAAATATTTCCTGCACAGGTAGACAGGCGTTTTAATGTAGATATTATTGTCCCTGTAATTTATCAGGCTCACATATTTCCCGAATGGAATGCTGAGAGAGCCGGGATCATAGTCGGTCAGCATCTGATCAGCATAGATGCGGTGTGTCTGGGGATTGTACAGGATCGCGGAGGCCTCGGCATAGGCGCGTCCGGCAGTTTCCTTATCGTCAAAGCTTCCAAGGCTGATGTGCTTGTTGCGGTAAGTGATGGAAACTCTGTAATATTCGGATTTATCTTTGCGGTATGCTGTATATACTCCTGTTGGCATGAGGCCTCCGATCCGGCAGCCTTTTTAAGCGTAAAGGCTGTCTGCTGGTGTTTGCAGTTATTTTTATAATGATATTTTAAAGGCAGCAGCATAAAATTTCAATGCAAAGTTGTTGGAGTTTTTGCATTTTATCTGCGTCAAAATGGCATGCTGCTGTGGCAGCATTGCCATTGTGTACAGAAATCGCATTCGGAAAACCAGTTTTCCAGATGCGATTTTGTACACAATCGCCACATCACGGAACGTGATATGCGTTTTTGACGCAGATAAAATGCAAAATGCAGAAACCTCAACAAAGTTGGTATTGTATTTGCAGGCAGGGTTGTGTATAATGGCACTGGAATGATGCAGCTCGGTATGCAGCGGCTCATACAGTAATAAAAGTATAAAGGTGGAAAAAATAATGAGTTTATATTACAAAAGCACAAGAGACAGCAGCGTGCGCGTTACCGCGTCACAGGCAATTTTAAAGGGACTTGCGCCAGATGGCGGGCTGTTTGTTCCTGAAAGCCTTCCGATGCTGGATAAAAGCCTGGAGGAGCTGGCTGAGATGCCGTATGCAAAGGTGGCTTATGAGGTTATGAAGCTGCTTTTGGATGATTTCACTAAAGAAGAATTGGAAGCATGCATTGCCAGGGCTTATGATGAAAAATTTGACACAAAGGAAATAGCTCCGCTTGTGGAGGCAGACGGGGCATATTATTTAGAGCTGTTCCATGGAAAGACGATCGCGTTTAAAGATATGGCGCTGTCCATACTGCCGCATCTTATGACGACAGCAGCAAAGAAAAATGATATACACAATGAGATAGTTATTTTGACGGCTACATCAGGCGATACCGGAAAAGCGGCGCTTGCCGGGTTTGCAGATGTTGAGGGAACCAAGATAATCGTATTTTACCCGAAGGATGGCGTCAGTCCTATACAGGAAAGGCAGATGGTGACGCAGAAGGGCAGCAACGCATATGTTATCGGCATAAAGGGCAACTTTGACGATGCGCAGACCGGCGTAAAGAACATTCTGGGCGACAAGGAGCTTGAGAAAGCAATGCAGAAGGCCGGTTTCCAGTTTTCGTCAGCCAATTCCATTAACATTGGGCGGCTTGTTCCGCAGATCGTTTATTATGTTTACGCATACACAAGGCTGCTTGGAAATGGCAGCATAAAGGCAGGAGAGCAGGTTAATGTGGTTGTGCCTACAGGCAATTTCGGAAATATCCTTGCCGCTTTTTATGCTAAGAACATGGGGCTGCCGGTTAAAAAGCTGATCTGCGCCTCCAATGAGAACAAGGTGCTGTATGATTTCTTTAAGACAGGCGTATACGACAGGAACAGGCCGTTTGTCCTGACAACGTCCCCATCTATGGACATCTTGATTTCAAGCAACCTGGAAAGGCTGATTTACAGGATCGCAGAAAACGATGCAGGCAAAAATGCCGGACTGATGTCCGAGTTAAAGGAAAAAGGGTGCTATTCGATAACAGATGATATGCGTTCGCAGCTGGCTGACTTCTATGGCAATTATGCGACTGAGGAAGAAAATGCGGCTGTGATAAAGCGGCTGTATGAGCAGGAAGGGTATATAATCGACCCTCATACGGCAGTTGCGGCAGCAGTCTATGATAAATACCGCAGAGAGACGAATGATACGGCAAAGACTATTATCGCTTCAACGGCAAGCCCGTATAAGTTTACCAGGAGCGTGATGAATGCAATCAATCCTGAGCACGATGCCTTGCCGGATCTTGATCTTGCAGATGAACTGTGCAGGTTGTCAGGCGTAGCGGTTCCGCAGGCAATCGAAGAAATACGCACCGCGCCGGTGCTTCATGACACCGTATGCGAGGTTGGAGAAATGTGTGAGAATGTAAAAAAGATTCTTGGACTTTAAGACAGCAATGAAATAAAAACGGCGGCGCGCCGCCGCATTATGCAAGGGACTGTCGCATTAAGCATTGAATATATAAAATATAGTATTTTAGCGCAACTGCATGAAACTATATCTTATATATGATTTTCTTATTGCGGCAGTCCCTTTGCGCAGCAAAATGAAAAGAAAGACGGGAGGAGCAAGCAGTGGATAAAAATGATATTCTAGTCATGAGCATGTCCGGAATATACAGTCCTGAGGATTTTGGCAAAGCAGGAGGCATTCAGGCCTGTTATTTAGATGAAACAGGATTGTCAGGCGTGGACGGTTACTGTGATGAGCAGGCGCAGCGGCGGCTTATAGGCGATATCACAAAATTTGGGGCGTCAGGGATACATTTTATTGATAATGGGAACTATCATTATATCAGTAAGCTGTGGCTTGACCAGCTGAAAGAAGCTTGCGACCTGATTGTGTTTGACCATCATTCTGACATGCAGGAGCCGCTGTTTGGGCCAATCCTGTCCTGCGGCGGCTGGGTCAAGGAAGTGATGGATTCAAACAAAATGGTCAGGCGCGTGCTTCTGGCTGGCGTGAATGGAAGCCTGGTGACGCAGCAGATGCGGAAGCCATATCCGCAGGCATCGTTTCTGACCAAAGAAATGCTTGGAAAGAGCGGAAAACAGCAGCTTGAGAACGGGCGGACGTTTCTTTGCAGCTGGTACAGGCAGGCGGAAAGCCGGCTGCCCGTTTATATCTCCATTGACAAAGATGTTTTAGATGAGCGGGATTACCGGACTAACTGGGATCAGGGAAATATGCGTATTGAAGCGCTAAAGGGACTGCTCGCAGAAATCATGCAAAATCATAAAGTGATTGGAATCGACCTGTGCGGAGAGCTTGATGCGCGCAGTGCAGGCGATGGCGGCTGGCGTGAAAAAAACCGGGAAACTAATGCTTCGCTGGCCGATTTTATAAAATTTATAAATAATTTAGAGAAAAATTGAATTTAAGATGTTGACAATAACAGATAAGCGTGATATTTTATGTATATCAAATGTTAGCACTCCATTCAAACGAGTGCTAACAGATAAGAGGGAGGGGATGCCATGGAACTGGACGAGCGGAAGGTCAGAATACTCAAGGCCGTTATACAGAATTATCTGGAAACCGGCGAGCCGGTTGGTTCCAGGACAATTTCCAAGTATACGGATCTTAAGCTCAGTTCGGCAACGATCAGGAATGAAATGGCAGACCTTGAGGAACTTGGCTATATTGTACAGCCTCATACGTCAGCAGGAAGGATACCGACAGACAAAGGGTACCGGCTGTATGTGGACGATATGATGCGCCAGAAGGAGACAGAGCTGCAGGACAGGGAACAGCATGTGACAGACCGGGAAAAGCAGGTCGAATCCATGCAGGAAATTTTATCCAAGAAAGTTGACCGGGTCGAGGAACTGCTCCAGAATGTTGCGAAGGTTCTTGCAAAGGATACCAATTACGCAACTATGATAAGCGCGCCGCAGGTAAAGGGCAATAAGCTTAAACTGGTTCAGCTTTCGCAGCTTGAGCAGAATGAGATCCTGGCGGTAATCGTCATGGAAGGCAACCTGATACGCAACAAGGTCATCACAGTCAGCAAGGAACTCTCCAAGGAGGATATCCTGAAGCTGAAGGCCTCTCTGAGACAGTCTGATGCTTGAGAGAGCAGGGTCGTGTGAGACGCGGTTCAAGAGGCTCGTGAGGAAGGCAGCAGGAAAGTGAGTCAGGAGGCTGCAAAACCTGGGCTGGCTCTGAGTCTCAGTCTGACTGTCTCTCGTTAACATACAGTTTCTGAATGAGAATGATATGCTTTCATAATTAGAAATTGAATGCAAGGAGACTGCTTAAAATGGATGATTTGTCTAAAACGGGACTTTCAGAAGATAGAGAAAATTTTGAATACGGCCTGCCTGAGTTCCTTACACAGTCTATTGAAGCAATGAAAGAGGCTTGGAGAAAATTAGATGCGGGTGAGGAATACCACTTTTGGGATTGCGACTTCTGCCAGTTACAAAGTGATGTGAACAACGCAGAGGTGAATCAAGTCATCAGCTCTGAGCAGGCGTGGTATCTGCGAGAAAAGTACTTGGGAATGGAAAGGTGCGATTCAGGTGATCTGTATGTTTCATGAGGATTTGCAAAAGGGCAGGCCAGGTACCAAGGATCAGTATGAGACGATCATAAAACTGATGTAAGGCAAAAAAATTAAAGATTGTGCAAAGAAAATCAATTTCTTAACTGGAGGCGGGTAAAATGAGTCGGGAAGAATGGTGCAGAACACTTTTCCCCGAATTTGTTGCAGCAAAGGATGAG
>CANRBP010000020.1 GCA_947628875.1 uncultured Lachnospira sp. | reverse complement strand
CAACGGCTGTGATAAAGCGCTCCTTCGGGAAAGGCGGCATTTCAAGCCTCTTTGCTGAGTCAACCAGGCGTTCCGCATTCAGATCAGGACGGAACATAACAATATTGCCTTTCTCCGTAGTGTAAGCCTTCAAACCCTCGAAACAAGTCTGTGCATACTGAAGCACTCCGGCACACTCGCTGATAACAACCTTGTCGTCTTCCGTAAGGACGCCGTCATCCCATGCCCCATTTTTGTAATTGGCAACATACCGCTTGTCCGTTTTCAGATACCCAAATCCAAGATTTGACCAGTCAAGATTTTTCTTTTCCATCTCTTCATTACTTCCTTTCATTCATAGTAGATTGTTACGAAATGTGCCCTTTACGCCATTTCCACGCAATTCTTAACCTGTATTTTACCGCTATGAACCATTAAAGTCAATATTTTGCATTTCTTTGAGTTTACGCAAATTTATTCATCTTGCCGTATCTCAAGGTACTTATTGCTCATGTATCCCTGTATATTCCCGTATTCAATCAGCGTAAAATATTCCCCCTGTTCTATGACCCTGCCGGTCGTCCCTTCACGCAGGTATGTAATCGGCTTCCTGCTCGTATCCGGCGTTGCTCTCAGGTTCACAGTTTCCGCACCCTTAACTGTGTATACATAAACCGTTTCCGCTGACGTCTCAGGCTGCCCATTGGCCATATCTTCCTGTTTATCTGACGCCTCAGTCTGCCCATTGGTCATATCTTCCTGTTTATCTGACGCCCCGGTCTGCCCATTGGCCATATCTTCCTGTTTATCTGACGCCTCTGTCTGTCCGCCGGACTCCGTGCCTGATGAAGTATCCAAAATATCCGGCGATTTAGATGCCGTCCCATTCATGGCATTGGGCATAAAAACTCCTGCGTCTGCCGGCTCGGCGTATTTCTTTTTCTGATGCATAGCGGCAATTCCAATAACCGCAATCAAAACATATATGCCCATCACCATATATACAATTTTGCTTTTTTTCATGCGCCCCCTATCTCCGGCTCCACTCTATCCGGTATATCCAATATTTCAAGCTGTTCGATATCCTGTTCCTCATCGGCTGCCTCATCATCGCCACCGTAAAGGCTCCTGTACCGGTTCAGTTCCCTGTCCTTTTCCTGGATTTTTGTGGTCAAAAGCTGCATTCGCACATCCATAGCGCGCCTGTTGCTCTCATACTGGCGTTTGAGCTCCTTGTAGGCAGGCTGATCCTGCACCGCCGGCTCAGGCCTGGATATCTGCCGCTTTAAGAGCGCAAGCAGGCTGCATCCGTAAGCACAGAATCCGGCGACCGCTATGTAAGGAATATCCCATACTAACATGAATACAGACAGGCCAAAGAGCAAAACCGACAAAAATATCAGGCTGTAATCAATCCATGTCCACTGTTTTTTCATAATCCCCTCCTATCAATGAACCTTCCGGACAGCTGCCAAAGAAACGCTTTAAACTATCGCCGCCACCCATATGACGACAAAGAACAGAATACCTCATGGCACTCTGTTCTTTAACGCACCGGCTATTCGCGATCCAGCAATGCAACATAGAACGCTGAATAGTCTGTTCTCTTCTCATCTGTAAAAGCAATGGCTGACCGCGGATGGCGGTTCTGCTGTCCTGTTATCATATATTGTACATCACATCCCCACACAACGCCAGAGGCTTTTAACGGCAAAATCTGTTTTTCTATAAATTTTAATACCGGATCAAGCGAATATTTAGGGTTGCGCAAAAATCCAAGCAAAAGTTCCATATAACAGTTGCCTGCGCCCCTGCCCATGCCGCTCATCGTTGCATCCAGATAGCTTACGCCTATCGCACAGGCTTCAATGGTATTGGCGAACGCAAGCTGCTGATTGTTGTGTGCGTGAATGCCTGCCAGCTTGCCATTTTCCTCCGCTATCTTTATATACTTGTCCGCATACCGCCTGATCTGCTCCGGATAAAGCGATCCATAGCTGTCCACCAGATAAATGACATCAGCCTTGCTTTTAGCAAGCAGCTGCAGCGCCAGATCCAGCTCATTCTCGTTTGCCGTAGAGATAGCCATTATATTGATGGTCGTCTCATAGCCAAGATCTGCACAGTAATTAATCATCTCCACAGCCGCCGGTATAGTATTCACATACGTTGCGATACGTATCATATCAATCACGCTGTCTTTTTTCGGAATGATGTCCTTTTTGTAATCTGTCCTGCCCACATCGGCCATAACCGAAATTTTCAAATCTGTATTATTCTCGCCGACAATGCTTCTGATATCCTGCTCATCGCAGAATTTCCACTTGCCAAACTGGTTGGGGTCGAAAATTTCCTTTGAAGCCTTATAGCCAAATTCCATATAATCCACGCCAGCTTCCACGTTGGTCTTATATAATTTTTTTACAAATTCATCATCAAAATAAAAATTATTTACCAGCCCGCCGTCACGAATCGTACAATCCACTACTTTGATATCCGGCCTGTAAGATACCAGTTCTCCTTTTTGTTCCATAACTCTTTTCCTCCGCCTGCGATGCCTGCCGTATTTCCGGACGGCAGCGCTATTATATTCCGTTTTCGCTCTTTCAGTTTTGCATTTTCGCTTTAAAGTGCTAAACTAAATGGTATTATAGCACAGACCCCGGAAATGTCAAAATATATTTTACCTGAGTTTCAGCATTTTGTATTTTATCTGTGCCAAAAGCACGCATAAAGAAACTGCCTGCCGGCGCACATGCCGGTACAGGCAGTTTCCCAAAAGCCAGCCTCCGGCCGGCCATTTATTTTATTCCGGTGCAGCAATGCCAGGAATTACGATCGTATCATCTTCAGCGCTTGAGCTGCATGGGGACGGCTCGTCACAGACAGTTTTCCCTTCCCCCGAACAGCTGCCGCACGGTCCGAGTTCAAGCGGCTTGATAGCCAGATCGAGCAGATCTCCTGCAACAAATCTCAGGCAGTCTGAATCTTCAGGCGTAGCCAGGCTTCCCTTAGGCGTTGCAATCCGCCCCTCGCTGCTTACCCTGTAGCCTGAAAAATACAGGCTTTGCAATACCAGAGTCAAGCCGACTGTAATCGTGCTGTCGTCTGTATCAAAATCCAGTATCTTCGGAATCGCATACAGGTTTAATCCCTGTCTGACAAAATTACCGGTTGACAGGAAATTCACATTATTGATGATTGGCGTAGGAGTTCCTCCTGCTGCGTCATAAGCGATACCATAAGGTGCAAATATTTCCAGTTCAACGGAATCCGGGTTTGTGCTCTCGTCATACGTTGGCGCCGTTGTTTCAGACGGCAGGTAAACGGCTGTCGGATAGAGCGTTGTCACAAGCCTGGCAGAAGCATCGTAGAGATTTACCGCAAATGTCGCTGTCAGGTTAGAAAGCGTTACAACATAACATTTTGGCCTCCCTGTAATTGCCTCCACCAGCACATTCCCTTCCCCATAGGTATATGCCAGACCCAGCAGGCTGGCCGCTGCTGTCGTGGCTGTCGGATATTCCGTAGGCACATCCGACCCCAGGGCAAACGTAGCGCACAGGTTAATGCCAATTTCATCATAGATCAGCGGTGCCTGCAGGCTCAGTACCTTCGGAGTATCACAGACAGGATCCGCGCACACGTCTACGCAGTTCTGCCGCATGCCTCTTACAATATTGCTGACTATCCTTGTCCCGGCGCCGCTTTTTCCGCATCGACATCTTGCCATATCACTTTTTCCTTTCTAAAATAGATTTACTATATGATATGTTCTATTTTTGCCTGCGCCACCATATAATTGTAAAAATTCTATGCCTTCTGATCCGTGATGCTCAGTGCCGACTGCATAACGCAGAGCAGATCTTTTAACCCTCCGAGATACTCGGCAGCACTGCTGTATTTCTTTTTCGTGACACGCCAGACAAACGCCGGTTCAGGCGCAGCCGCAAAACGCACAGCACCTCCGAAGCTGTCCACAAAGCCGGCAATCCCATCGGCATTTATCTCTGCTTTCGCGTACATTTTCAGAGTAGTAAGCCACACTGCGCCGCTATCCTCATGCGAAGCTCCCCCCTTGACTTCCAGCACTCCGAGCTTGTGGGCAACTGATTTTATCAGCGCGATATTAAGCAGGTTTTGCGCGCAGACAGGCAGGCTGCCGTACCGGTCATTTAACTCGTCTTGCATGTCAGAAAGCTCCTCATCGCTCTCAATGCCCGCTATCCGCTTATATACGTCAAGTTTCTGGTATTCGCTTTTAATGTAAGACGCAGGAATATAAGCGTCAACATTCAAGTCTACATTTGTCTCAAACGCATAGTCATTTTTGATACCCTTTAATTCATTGACAGCCTCATTGAGCATTTTGCAGTACAGGTCATAACCGACTGCCGCCATATGCCCATGCTGGCTTTTTCCCAGCACATTTCCGGCTCCGCGTATTTCAAGATCTTTCATGGCAATCTTAAAACCCGAACCAAAATCCGAGAATTCCCGGATCGCGTTCAGGCGCTTCTCCGCGACTTCCGTAAGCATCTGGTCGCGCCTGTAGAGCAGAAAAGCGTAAGCAGTCCGGCTGCTGCGCCCAACGCGCCCGCGCAGCTGGTAAAGCTGGGAAAGGCCGAATTTATCCGCATCTTCGATTATCATTGTATTGACGTTGGAAATATCCATGCCTGTTTCAATGATTGTTGTCGATATCAGCACATCAATTTCACCATTGATAAAATCATACATTATCTTTTCCAGCTGCCTTTTTTCCATCTGCCCATGCGCATAAGCCACGGCTGCGTCCGGAACAAGCTCCTGCACATGCGCGGCTGCCTCGTCAATGCTGCGGACGCGGTTATACACATAGTAAACCTGCCCGTTCCTGGCCAATTCCCTGTTAATCGCCTCCCGAATCATTTCATCATTGTGTTCTGTGACAAATGTCTGGACAGGCACCCTGTCAACAGGCGGTTCCGACAGAACGCTCATATCCCTGATGCCTGCCAGGCTCATGTGCAGCGTCCTCGGAATCGGCGTTGCGCTCAGCGTCAGCACGTCAATATTGTTTTTCAGTTTCTTGAGCTTTTCTTTGTGCGTCACGCCGAACCGCTGCTCCTCGTCAACAATTAGCAGTCCAAGATCCTTAAATATGACATCCTTCGACAGCAGCCTGTGCGTGCCGATCACAACATCGACCAGTCCTTTTTTCAGGCCCGACAGCGTTTCCTTTATCTCTCTGCTTGTCCGGAAGCTTGACAGCTGCGCCACTGTTACAGGAAAATTTTTCATGCGCTGCTCAAATGTATTCCAGTGCTGCTGCGCAAGTATAGTTGTAGGCACCATATATGCGACCTGCTTCCCCTCCTGCACGGCCTTGAAAGCCGCGCGTATAGCGACCTCCGTTTTTCCGTAACCAACATCGCCGCAGATAAGGCGATCCATTATCCGGCTGCTCTGCATATCCCTTTTTGTATCCTCGATAGCCAAAATCTGGTCTTCTGTCTCCTCATACGGAAACATTTCCTCAAATTCCCTCTGCCACTCGGTATCCTCGCCAAACGCATACCCGGACTGCTGCTGCCGCGCCGCATACAGCGCGACAAGATCGCGCGCCACTTCCTCCACGGCGCCATGCACCTTTGACTTGGTTTTGTTCCACTCCTGCGTGCCAAGCTTATTTAGTTTCGGTTTTTTCTCCGTATCGGCAGCGGCATATTTCTGCAGCCTGTCTAACTGCGTTGCAAGCACGTACAGGTTGCTGTTGTCTGCATATTCGACTTTGATATAATCCTTCTCCGCGCCCTCTACCGTGATTTTCTCAATCCCCTTGTAAATCCCGAGTCCGTGCGTCTCATGCACAACAAAATCTCCGGCGTTAAGCTCCTGGAAGCTGGCTATCGCTTTTCCCTCGTACCTTTTCTTTTTCTGTTTTTTCCGGTTCCGGTTCGTAAAAATATCATTTTCCGTAATAACCACAAATCCTATCAGCGGATATTCAAACCCCCTGTGGATATTGCCGTATGTCACCATGACCGTCCCCGGCGCAACAGTTTTCTCATAGTCTTCACTGAAATATGCATTCACTCCCATATCCACAAGATCAGACACAATGCGCGATGCGCGTGTTCTTGAGTTGCACACCAGCACGATCCGGTACTTGCGGCGTTTATATTTTTTCAGGTCGTCCACAAGATACTCAAAACTGTTGTTGTAGGAGCTTATGCTCCGGCTGTCTATCCTCACATATTTGGCCGCCTGTATCTGGTCGGGCCTGTAATCAAGCGTGGACAGCATCAGCAGCCTCTTTGCAGAAAGCTGAGCGTACACCTGCGGCAGTCCCGTCATCAGCTTTGTCTGGCTCGGCAGGATATATCCTCCTTCAAGCCTGTTTTTCATGCTTTCGCCATATTCATACGCGACAAGATCCATGCGCTCCTTTATCCGATTCGGCTCATCAAGCACAAACAATGTCTGTTCAGGCGGAAAATAGGAAAGAAGCCCGGCCGCATCATCTATAAAGGAATTTATATATTTGCTGTAATCCTTCGTCCGCTCTAAATCCGCAAACGCCCTTCTCAGGCGGTTGCATTTTTCCATCTGTTCCTGCGTCATGCGCTTCTGTCCCGCGCCAAGCGCTTCCAGCTGCGCCTCCTGCTCCTGCCGTATCTTCTCCATTCCCTGATTTATCTCATCAGCATACAAAATGCACTCGGCAGCAGGGAACAATGTATATGACTGCACCTTTTCTACCGAACGCTGGCTTTCCACATCAAAAAAGCGTATGGAATCAATTTCATCATCCCACAATTCAATGCGCACAGGAACTTCATCTGTAAATGAAAAAATGTCGATGATGGCTCCTCTCACGGCAAACTGCCCCTGCGTTTCGACCATGGCCGTGCGCTCATACCCCAGCTGCACAAGCTCTCTGGACAGCTGCTCCACATCGATGCTCTCATTACGGCGCAGCGTGCGCATAGCGTCTATATAACGCTGCAAAGGCACAAGCATATCTATACAGCCGTCAATAGTTGTAACCAGCGTAAAACCGCCCGGCGTCCGCTCCGGATCCGTCAGCGCGCTTATAAGCTTATATATGCATCGCAGCCGCTCGCCCATTATCTGGCTTCCATGCACATCAGCGCTATAAAATATAAAATCCTTTGCCGGGTAAAAAACGCAAGATGGATCAAAAAAGCGGGCATCTTCCTGCATTTCCCTGGCTTTTGACTCGTCCTGCGTAATAATCACCCTGAATCGGTATGCCGCGCCTGCCGCTTCCGCAAAATGTATTTTCTGCGTGTCGATGCAGCCGCTGACCATTACCGGATATCCCAATTTTTCAAGGCCTTCTGTCACTTGTTCCATACCTGCCATATTCCTGACAGGGTCAAAAAATGTTTCCATACATTCCTCTTTTATCCATTATACTGATTCATGCACGCTTCTATGCCATCTGTCAGAATACAGGCAACTGCTCCGCATGCCCGGATATTTGCCTGCCTGAGCGTATCATACTGTTCCTCCGGGAACCTGCCGAGCACCCAGTCTACCAGATCCCAGCCCTTAGGCTTATCTCCCACGCCGATTTTAATCCGCTTGAACTGATCCGTTCCCAGATGGGCAATAATGCTTTTAATCCCGTTGTGTCCGCCTGCGCTGCCTTTTGCACGGACGCGCAGCCGCCCAGGCTCAAGGCTGATATCATCGAAAATAACAATCAGATCCTCAATGTCAGCCTTATAATAATCCATGACCTGCCTCAGGCATACACCCGACTCATTCATGTAAGTCATCGGCTTTACCAGCAGCACTTTTTCTCCGGCAATAACACCCTTGCCGGACAATCCCTGATGTTTGGCCATATCCACACTTATATTATATTTATCTGCCAGCTCATCTATTACCGAAAATCCTGCGTTATGCCTGGTTCCAGCATATTTTGCGCCGGGATTCCCCAAACCTGCTATAATATACATATGCAATTCCTTTCCTGCCATAATAACAAACGCTTTAAGAAAATTAAAAATATTTTAAAAATCTCAAGCTGTTTTTAATTTATATAGAATAGTTTATCACTTTTTAATATTTAATTCAAATCTAATTTATCCCTGGATTTTCTAATGAAATTATATACACTGGCATGATACAATATAGCTGTTGGAAATTTTGACGGAATTTTATAAGGAGCAGCTATGATGGATAAAAAAGTGGATATAATAAAGGACGCCGATGGCAAAAGCATTGTGGTCATCAATGATCTGCGTTTCAAGGGAAGGCGGAGCGTGGACTGGAACATTGTTGAAAATTGTCTGAAAGAATACATCGGGCAGTGTGCGGAGATTACAGAAACCTCAGATGCGGTATACATAGGAACGGATTTTCCAGATGAATTTGCGCATTCCAAAGACACAAAGGAACTAAGGGGCGCAAATATGTATGCAAAGGCAAATTCTTCGAGTGTGATTAAGGAGATGATTGAGATTGCCACTAATAAAACCTTTGCAGAGAATTACGCCAGAAAACATAGCACAGATGCAAAATTTGGATGGTATAGGTATGACACGCGTTTTGCGATACCTGTTTATGATGATGCGGGAGAACTGGCGAAGTACAATGTATTTAAAGCAAGAATACTGGTGCGTCATGCAAAGGACGGGAAATTGTATCTGTATGATATTTTAAGAACAAAAAAAGAAACGAGCAAGCCGCTTGAGCAATAGCTGTACGGTCGAAAAACTCATTTCTTTCTGAATTATATTCTAAAGGCATAGGGCGGTTTTGTCAAGTATAAAAATTTAATAAGAATTGTTCACAACCATACTTGATAAAACCACATAATTTTCAAGATGTATAGCTAAAATTTATGCCGCCTTATTGGAATTTAAAAAGCAAAAAAACCTTCCGGCAGGCGCTATGCATAACTGCCGCACCTGCCGGAAGGCTCACTCCGCTTTGGCAAAAATCTGCCAGCGGATTACTTCACATATTTTCTTTTTCTTGAACTTACATACAAGCATCCCAGTGCTGCCAGTGATACAAGTCCTGCAGCCGCATATGCAAACGGATTGCTGCTGTCGCCTGTCTGCACGCTGCCGTCTGGCTTGTTTGAATTATCTGGCTGAGCAGGATTTTCTGCTGCTGCCTTTGGAACTGTGACAATCATAAACGGACTTAAACTGGATACTTTGACCTCAATGCCGTTTTCTGTCACAACTGCCTCCAGCTGCTCAAGCGTGTTGTCATCCTTTAAATGGTATATGATAACATCATACAAGCTGTAATCAATATCAGCCTTTTTCTTAAATGTAATCACCATATTTCCATCTGCCAGTTTTACAACTTTATTATCCTTTGTGCTAAGAGACAAATCATAACACTCAACCTGGCTTCCCTCATCAAGAATTATGCCTTTGTCAGCAAGCGCCTGATTCATGCTGTCAACCTGCTGCTGTGAAGCTTCCTCAGACTTCAGCTCAACAGAGCCTGTATCAATAACTTCTCCGGACTCTGTCTTTAACACAACATCCTTATCAGGTGTTACGCCCGTAACGCCCTGTGCATCCTCATCTGTTACAACATCAACGCCTGTATCTGGTGTCGTTGTACCCTGTGACGGATCGTCCGGCGTTGTTGTACCCTGTGACGGATCATCTGGCGTTGTTGTTCCCTGTGACGGATCGTCCGGCGTTGTTGTACCCTGTGACGGATCATCTGGTGTTGTTGTTCCTTGTGATGGATCATCTGGTGTCGGATCTTGCGCTGATGGCGCTTCCGGCTTCACCGATTTCGCCTCATCACTCGTCACATCCAGCCTTCCGCCTGAATTTGACGGTGCGTCAGCAGTAAGGACAAGCAGTCCGTTCATATTAATGGTGCCATCCTCATTTCTGGTCGGCTTCTTTGTAACATCTACGCTCTCAAACCAGGCATCTGATGCTTTCTGGCCAAGGTTGTTGACAGAAACACTGCCGTTATAAATATAGTTGTTCTCTGCGCTCAAAGCAAACGGAATCAGATCGGCCTTATCTGTGAAAGCCGTAGATGTCATAGAAATCAGGCCTTCTACGATCCATTCTTTAAGATTGCTTTCTTTTGTATTCAAGCCAACATTATAGCTTGCACCGCTCTTGATGGCATTGCCATAAGATGTGCAGTTATAAATTTCATTGTCCGGGCAGCTGTTGCTTGTGATACCCTTGCCCTGGTTGTTGAAGGATACAGAATTTTTAAGAACATGGCCGCCCTTCATGTAAGAACCGCCGAGCTTAAATCCGTTACCCTCGCCAAATACATAACCTGGAGCACTAATATCATCAGTTGTCAGCCAGCCGTTGTCGTAAGCTACACAGTTGTCGATAACAACTTTGCCTATCTCTCCTGAGATTGTCTTTGCAAACAGATCCCAGCCGTCATCAATATTGTTATGGCCAATGCAGCCATAGAATACATTTCCTTCACCGCATGTCAGCTTTGCTGCAAAGCCGTCCGCATCATTGCGGCCTGCATCACAGTTGTCAAATGACTCGCAGTTCTTTACCAGGTTGTAAGACGGCCACAGCATTTCATTGATACCAGCTTCATTCTCGGCACTGCCGGAACGGCTGATCTGAACGCCGCTGTTTCCCGAACCTTCAACCGTACACATCTCAATAGTGTTATAGTTACCGCAAATCTGGATACCTACTGCATTTGGATGATCCACATAAATGCCGTAAATATGCCAGTAGCTGCCGATTACTTCCAGACCCATTTTGTCAAAAATAACTTTGCCGGCGTCCTCAGCAACCAGTTTTATCGGTTTTTCTTCTGTACCGCATACGCTTCTGCCGATAGTTACCTTGTCTGCTCCTGAATAGCTGCCGTTCTGCAGTTCAATATACTGCCCAGGCTGTGCATACTGTACAGCTGTCTGGATATCCAGCGGACTTTCCTTTGTTCCTGCGCCGTCAGATTTTCCATCAGGACTTACATACAATACCTTATTGACATCTCCTAAAACCTTGTAAGAAACATTTGTTGTCTTATTTATTGAATTATAAGATGTCAGCAGCTGTGAACTATCCGGAACCAGAGTAGACTTTATCTCGTTAGAGCCTTCTGTCACCGGAATCTGCACCCTGACTACCTCGTATGCAGCAACATTTTTGTCAAATGCTGTTGTGCCATCCGGAGCTGTAACTGTCAGTTTTCCTGCGATGTTCGGATAATAAATATACTCATATACCGGCGTGTTGACTGTATTAGAGGATAAGATAGCCACTGACGGACTTACCTCCCTTTGTCCTGCGCCTTCGCCAACACCCTTGCTGTCTGTTACTGTAAATTTAATGTCTGTTATCTCTACGCCTACTTTTCTCGATGCAAACAGGCCAACGCAGATAGAACCGTCCTCCTGCACGCTCAGAGCCGAAAGATCCTGATAGGACAGCTCCTCGCCATTGCATGTGGAAATAAATGCATCATCTGTCTTCTTTAATGTAAACGTATATGTCTGTCCGTTTGTAAAGCTGCTTGTTGCATTTTTAAACCGCTGCTCCTCTGTAGTCCTGTCAACACCGTCATAGCTTGTCGTATCATTGGAGAAATAACCCGTAATAACACGCTGGCCTACAAATGCTGCCTTTACGCTGTACATCTGTGTTGAAACAGAATTGAAATACTTATGTACATAATCCTGCGAACCATAGTAATTCACGCCCAGCATATCTGTAGCAATGATACCGAAACCAGTCTGGTTATCCGGCGTCAGTGATACATCATTGATTGTAAATGTTGCCTGCAGCTCAAAGTTATCTGTGTTAGGATTCAGCATAGTATAGTAATACTGATAACCTTCCTCGCCATCGGATATCTTTCCGCTGTCGCCAGCCTGGAATGTCAGCTTGCTCTTGGTATTTGCAATGGACTCAGCCTCTGTCTTGCCTTTCTTATCTGCCGAGGTATCCCTTGATGACAGATGAACTTCCTGAACTGTAGCACCGCTTTCATCTGTGATAACAGCATCTGTCTGCTGTGCTGAGCCTACAACTGCAAAATTCCACTGCTGTCCAGCTTCAGCTGTAACCTCAAAACCATCCTGCTCGTATACAGCTGAATAATTGTCGGAATTTCTTGTTGCCTTAACCTGGAAATCATACTTCTGGCCTGCTTGCAAATTTTTCAGCGTTGCATTTCCGGTCGTATTAGCAGTCTCTGCAACTGTCCAATCTGTACTTCCAGATAATCTGTAAGAAAGTTCAAATGTATCTGCGCCCTCTGAATTAAGCCAATCCAGATATACAGTACCGTTTCCTCTGTTCTGTGCCATCTCAATAACCGGTTTCTTTACCGGAACTGTATAATCCTTATAGACATACTCCTGGCTTGCCTTGTTTGGCGCGCCATCACGCTGCGCTACTGCTACAAACGTGTAATCACCATTCCACAGCGGCGTAAATTTTACTTCTGCTACTCTCTTCATCTCAACGGTCTCTACCTCGAAACCGCCATAAAGCATTGTAACCTTCACAACCTCAGCTCCGGCATGTGCATCGATCACTGCTGAGAAGTCAACAACCAGGTTGCCTTCCTCATCCTTTGTAACCTTATTGATAACCGGCGCTTCTACCTGCTCCCAAGGCGTATCCTCAACAATCTCCTGGCTTACAGGCTTATAGACTGTTTTCCAGATCTGCGCTGTAGCACCGCCAAGGTATGCATAATATGTCTCGCCTGCCTTCACCTCAGCGGACACTATCTCATATATGCTTGCGCCTGTTTTATTTTCTTTTGTTACCTTTGTTCCGTCCGTACCGACAATATAAAACGTCTTGTTATTCCCGACTTTGTTGTATACCTGCCATGTGCCGTTTGCCGGTGCTTTAAACTCTACATAGCTGCCACCGTCCGGAATCTGCCCGGATGCGTTTTTTCCTTCTGCTTGAGCCTTTGGGCCGTCAGCCTTCGCATTCGCGCCTATTGCAGAAAATCCGTCCTCAAACGTCTTATCATCAGTTGCATCATTAGTGTTCCAGCCTTCTCCGCGCAGAGTCAGCGCGCCTTTGCCATTTGAAGCTGCGAGAATATCCTCTGCTGACCATACTGTCTCTGACGCCTCATAGACTGCTTTCCAGATCTGTGCTGTAGCACCGCCAAGGTATGCATAATATGTCTCGCCCGCCTTCACCTCAGCGGACACTATCTCATATATGCTTGCGCCTGTTTTATTTTCTTTTGTTACCTTTGTTCCGTCCGTACCGACAATATAAAACGTCTTGTTATTCCCGACTTTGTTGTATACCTGCCATGTGCCGTTTGCCGGTGCTTTAAACTCTACATAGCTGCCACCGTCCGGAATCTGCCCGGATGCGTTTTTTCCTTCTGCTTGAGCCTTTGGGCCGTCAGCCTTCGCATTCGCGCCTATCGCAGAAAATCCGTCCTCAAACGTCTTATCATCAGTTGCATTATTATTGCTCCAGCCTTCTCCGCGCAGGAACAAACCCTGATCGCCTTCTGCCGCAGCAAGAATATCCTCTGCCGACCAGGTCACAATTGATGCGCCTTCTCCAGCTGTTGCCGCCTTTGCCCGTGCTGTCCATAGTGAAGTCGGCATAATGCCAGCAATCAACAGCATGGCCATCACAATTGCCAGAGTACGTTGCAATTTCTTCCTCATAGTTACCTCCTTTTTAATATATTTTTTGTTACACCTGCCATTTCAAAAACTGCCGCATTATTTGCGGCGGACGTATCTGTATAAAGCGTCCGTCCAGTCCCCCTTACAGCATTAATTTACATGGCTTGCCTAGATTATATAATTAATTTTAGATAGCGTCAATCCACACTATTGTTAAATTTTTTTCCTTTTTTTTCAAAACTTCCTATAATTTTTGTGTAATTCTAACAATTTTTAACTATAAAAAGCCTTCCGGCGGCTATGATCATCTGACCAAGAGCCGCCGGAAGGCGTTCATAAAAATCTTTACTTTACATAGTGCATTAAATTACTTTGCTGCACCCTTTTTCTTAATTGTAACAACTGTGCAGCCTGCTGCAAGGCCTGCTGCTATTACCATCAGAGCTACATACAGCCAGATATTTGCTGTATCGCCTGTCTGAGGAGCAATAGATGCCGGAACTTTAATTTCCTGTGAAGCTGTCAGATTCTCTGCTGTGAATCTTGCGCCTACGCCTTTCGGTGCCTTGTCAGTCAATACAAGCATGCCATTCAGATTAATCTTGCCGTCTGCGCCTCTTGTTATCTCGATGCTTGTATCAAGAGACTCAAACCAATCTGCAGATACTTGTTCACCCTTCGTATTAACAGATGCCCATCCTGTAATCGGCTCTGCGATTGTAGCAGGCACATCATTGAAGATGGCAGCGCCTGCAACGCCAGTCTGCGTCCAGTAATAATTGGTATCTTTATATATCTGATTATACTTGTCAGAACCTTCGGTTGCCTGATCGCCCTTCGGTGATATATTCTCCGCTTTTTCGATATTCTCAGTCCTGTAAGAAATAACACCGTCAGCTGCAAAATCCGTTTCACTTGCAGTGTTGGTATAGAACGCTACATTGTTAGATCCGTTGTTAAAGCTGATGCTGTTCTTTACCTGAATATCCGGGCAAGAATTGGAATCAATACCCTTTGCCTTGTTATTGTAAGCAATTGAGTTCTCCAATACATGGTAACCTGACATGCTGTCGCCGCCCATCTTAAATCCATTACCGTTACCTGCGTTAGTCCCATCTTCAAGGAAACCGTTTGCATATGCAATAGAATTCTTGATAGTTACTGAACCAATAGAACCTGACTGAACCTTTGCAAACAGATCCCATCCATCATCTGCATTGTGATGTGAAATACATCCGTCAAATACGTTGCCATCGCCAACAGTCAGCTTTGCAGCAAATCCATCTGCATCCTCATAACCTGCATCAGCATTTCCATATGATGTACAGTTCAATATAAGGTTGTTTGCCGGCCACATATCATACTCATCAGTTGACAGATATCTGCTTATCTGGATACCTGTATTACCGTTATGGTATGTATTTATCAGATCCAGTACATTGTTGTTACCTGATACCTGAATACCTTTTTGACCGTCAGAAGATCTTGTTACATCAAATCCCTGGAAGTACCAGTAATCACCTGCCAGTACCATACCAGGGCACATTCCCTGGAAGTCAAGAACAGGTCTTGTTTTTGCATCCGGATCTGCTACCATATAGATCTTATTAGCTTCTGTTCCGCTGATGCCTCTCTCTACCTTTACAGTCTTCTCTAACAGGTATGTACCTTCCTTAAGAACGATTGTCTGTCCCGGCTGTACATACTTAACAGCCTCGTAGATGCTCATCGGATCAGACTTAGCGCCGGAACCGTTTGCATCCGGTGCTACCCAGATGGACTGTCCAGCATTTCCATATGTCTTGTATGTTACGGAGAACGGAATCTCTACCGGATCATAGCTCTCCATTACCTGATAATCACCAGGCACATAATCTGCTGACGGCGTAAATACAAGCTTGTACTCATTTTTACCCTTTACAAGAGTTACTGTCAGCGGATTTACTGCTTTGTTTGCTGTTACTTCAACATTATCTGTAAGCACATTACCCTTTGCATCAGCGATAGCCAATGAACCATCGCAGTTTGCAGAAAATGTAAATGTATACTCTGCGCTGCCTGTAGCTGTCGGAGAGCTTACGGAAGTATTTACAGCAATCTTCTCGATCGGTCTTTCCTCTGCCGGTGCATCATCCTTCGGATCAACTGTTGTAAATTTAATGTCTGAGAATGTTGCCTGTGCGTGTCTTGATACAAAGAATCCTGCATACACATTCTCTGAATCAATTTTTTCAAGTGCTTTCGGATCATAATACTTCTTTGTTACCGAATAGCTTCCGTCTACTGATTCATAAGTTACAAAGTATCCTGTGTTGTTCTTCTGAATCGTCAGATAGAATTCTGTAATCGGATTTCCATTATCCGCTGGAACCTTCCCTGTTGATTCATTACCAAGTACATTGGTAGCCTGTGGATATCTCTGCTCCAACGGATACATGGTTGACAAAAAGTTCTCATTGATAGTTGCGGTGTCATTTGCCTCAATCTTACCAATATTATCCTTTGTAACACCTGTCTTTTCCTGTGAACCGATACCCAGTTTTTGCGTAACCTTAGTCTTTGTATTATCCGTTGTTACATCTGCCAGTTCATCATCCCACATATACTCTACTTTGGAAGCAATTGCCATGTAGGAGTTGTTCCAACCGGACCCGCCAAGTTTATCAGTTGCCATCATACCAAGGCCTTCCTGTCCGTTGCTCAGTGTCCAGTAATCTACAGCTACTTTTGCTCTTAATGTGAAGTTCAATGAAGCCGGTACTGTTGTATAGTAGAATGAAAGTCCGTCAAAAGATGCCGGCACAATCTTACCGCTCTCGCTCTGAATTGTTACACTGCCTTCATTTGCGCTGCCTGAAACAACCTTGTCCTTTGATGCACTTGCACCGTTGCCGTATGTAATGAAGCTCCATGTCACCTGTGCCTCAGCTGTTATTGTTGCTGATTTTACATCTGATTCCGCCTGCTCATCGCCTCTTACAGCCGTTACCTTAAAGTCGTACTTAACATCAACTTCCGGTACATTTACCATCAGTGTAGTATCTGTACCTGTTGCGCCCTGCGTATATGTCGTGCCATCTTTGCTGTAAGAAACTATGTAACTTTCAGCTTCAGGTACTGCGGAAAATACAACTTCCACTGCGCCGTTGCCCTTGCTTGTCACAGTGTCAATTACCGGCTTTGCCAGAGGCAGGACGTATCCATCGAATTTTACTTCGCTGCTTACCTTATCCTCCTGTCCATCTCTTGACAATGTTGCCTTAAATGTGTAGTTGCCTGATGATGTCATGTTAAATGTAACAGAGCCGCTATCACCCTTTGCCGCACTTACCTGCGTGTCTGCGAGCTCGCCGTCCTTGTACATATCAACCGTAATCTTCTCGCCGCCAAGATCGCCAATAACTGCCGTATATGGTACTGTGATCTTCGTGCCATCTGCCGTTGGTTCGCCAAGAACCGGTGCTGCTACTGTTGACCAGTCAAGATCAGGCGTGCCAGACTCCATGTGAATACCATAAATAGATACCTTGGAGCCGTCAAGATAAAAGTAATATGTCTTGCCTGCCTCTACATCGAACTTGTACTCATTGTCTGTAACTGTCAGAACATAATTTCCATCATCACCCTTGTAATTAACATCTGTCAGGGAAGATTCTTCAACAAAATGGTACTGCTTTGTATCAGCTTTCTTGACTATAAATGTGATTCTGCCGTCAGCAACTGCATCAATCTTTACATAAGAACCGCTTGTTGGAATTGCGCCCTTGTTATCTTTAGGGTTGTTAGCGCCCTGCGCAAAGAATGAATATGTAACACCATTCACTTCATCTGAACATGTTTTTCCTGGCATATCTTCGCCAACGGTAATATTTGCAATGTTTTCATCTCCATATGTCTGTCCGGCTTTCAGACCATCTTCTGTTACTGTGTAATCGTAACTCTCAAAGTCGCTTGCTTTCTCATAAGAATAAGAGATGCCATATACCTGAACCTTGGAACCGTCAAGATAGAAATAATATGTCTTGCCTGCCTCTACATCGAACTTGTACTCATTGTCTGTAATTGTCAGAACATAATTTCCATCATCACCCTTGTAATTAACGTCTGCCAAGGAAGATTCTTCAACAAAATGGTACTGCTTTGTATCCGCTTTCTTGACTATGAATTTAACGCTTCCCGTCACCTTGGCATTAATCTTAAAATATGCGCCAGTTGTTGGAACTGCACCCTTGTTATCTTTAGGATTGTTAGCGCCCTGTACAGAGTATTTATACTCTACTCCGTTAACGGTTGCGCCTTCCTTCTGCACCATATCTTCGCCAACAGTAAAAGATATAGTATTTTCATCGCCATAGGTTGTGCCAGCCTTTAAGCCATCTTCCGGGATCTCAATATCAGTCGTAACTGTGGCTGCCTTTGAGTCTGTCACCGCCCAGTTGGTCGGCATAATGCCAACGACCATTAACGCTGCCAGCACGATGGCCAGGACTCTTTTGCCCTTTTTTAATCTCATTGTGAGCATTCCTCCTTTTTTATAGATTGGTTTGATTTCGGGGTGAATCATAATATACAAATAATATTATAAAAAATCTTCTGCTGCCTTGCCGGTATCCATACGGCATGACACCAGCATACACGCAAAAAGACTCCCCAAGTTAATGCTATTATATCTATCGCTTATGCAAATTGTCAATACGCGATTTTGTGTATTTGCTCCATATTTTTGCCAAAAATCATCTGGTTTTTTTGTTGATTTTCAACTATAGAATCTTTATATTTTGTATTGCTTCAATTTTCTTCATATGAAGGGTTTATTTTTCTTATTTTTATGCCGATTAAAATTATGCAGATATACCATGGACGGATCATCTGCTGATATTTGCGGCTTACCGCAGCACAAGGAGGTATGCGTGAATTTTTTTCGCGCGATAATTTGTGCAAAGAACCCTGATTTTCTTACATTCCGCTTATGTTTTTCTTTGCACAGATTGCATTAATGCGCACAAATCAGCGCAGAAATGGAGATTATTATGGAAATGAACAGCATTAACAACATTTATTCATCTTACAGCACGGCAGACGCCGCTGCAGCTTCGTCAAGCGCCAGGGTTTCCCAGGCTGAGGAAACTGATGAGAAATCCAAGGCTTCCTCACAATATTCTGATACAGCTGCTACATATGAGTCCTCAAAATCAGATGCTGCCACAAGGAAATCAGCTATTGCTGCCCAGCTCAAGTCCGATGCAGAGCAGCGCATGGCTCAGATGCAGTCGCTTGTAACAAAGATGTTTGAGAAGCAGGGCATTGCGATCGGAACCGCAGACGATATGTGGAAAGTTTTGGCCAGCGGTAATTTTACGGCAGATCCTGCAACGATAGCACAGGCGAAGGAAGATATTTCAGAGGACGGCTACTGGGGCGTAAAGCAGACATCTGACCGCATTTTTGATTTTGCGCTTGCACTCTCCGGAGGAGATGCAAAGAAGATGGAAGATATGGTGAAAGCGGTAGAAAAAGGCTTTTCCGAAGCAACAAAGACATGGGGCAGGGAACTTCCTTCTATCACAGACGATACACACTCCGCAATTATGGATAAGTTTGATTCCTGGTTTGCCGACAACGGTTCATCAGCAACGACTGAATCACTTCTGGAATCATAACAGCTTTGTATTTCTATAACGGATAAAAGAGGAGGCTGCTGCATTGTGCATTGAGATTGGTGCGGCGGCCTCCTTTTTATATGCAAAAATACGTTTTTTGTGCAAAATATCTGATTTGAGAAAGAATATCTGATTTGAGAAAGAATATCTGCTTTGAGAAAGAACTGCCGGATTCCGAAAGATTCCAGCAGCCGGGGGGAACCTGCACGAAAGATTCAGGGAGCTGGGAGAACCTGTTTTTTACCTAAGTTTTTCATAAACCTGTATTTTTCATATGAAATAATAAATTTCATATTGCCAAGAATGCTTTTGAAAATTGCGCTTTGCTCCTGCATGAATGGGGATTATTTTTCTTATTCCGTTATTTCTTTCGCTCCGTTATTCTTCTCGCTCCAATGAAATAAAATTTCCACTGACAATGGGAGCCGGTTATGGTATAGTTAAAGAAAAGAAGCGAGGAATATTTATGCCATACAAAGAAAAGACCATTCAGGAGCTGAACCTGGAAGATGATTTCCTGTTCGCCAAGGTAATGAGCGA
>CANRBP010000019.1 GCA_947628875.1 uncultured Lachnospira sp. | reverse complement strand
CCTCAGCTTCCTGGCCATCTGCGCCGTGATTGGCTTAAATGCCGCATTTTTGCTGTCAATGACCAGCTCGTCATCATTTCTGTTGACCAGGCAGCCTATATATTCAAGGATCTTCTGCATTCCATCTACATCAGCAATCGCCGGGTAGTTTCCAAGCACGCTGATGCCTGCATTGAGCAGGCATGCCGCCATGACAGGAAGCGTTGAGTTCTTTGATCCCTGTACATTTACGCTGCCATAAAGTTTCTTTCCGCCGCATATAATTATTCTGCTCACATATAAAACCTCTGGAAATGCTATATACTATTATATTCAGCTTTCCGCAAAGGTTACTGTCTTATCTCTCAAGCCGGATCTTACCCGATATATTCAGGACAATCCCCATCTCTGCGAGCAGGACAACGCTTGAGGATCCGCCGTAGCTTATAAACGGCAGCGATACGCCCGTGTTCGGTATAAAATTGGTAACAACCGCAATATTTAATATGACCTGGACGGCAATATGGGCAAACACGCCGGTTGCCAGCATTGTTCCAAACAGATCCGGCGAATTTTGCGCGATATGCGCGATCCTCCACAGCATAATGGCAAATACCAGAATGATGCAGGTTGCGCCAAACAGTCCAAGTTCCTCGCATATGATCGAAAAAATCATATCATTTTGCGATTCAGGGATAAATCCAAGCTTTTGCAGGCTTTTTCCAAGGCCTTTGCCAAACAGTCCTCCTGAGCCTATCGCATATAGTCCCTGAACTGTCTGGAAGCCTTTTCCTGTGGCAAAGCGCTCAGGATCCAGCCAGATAAGGATACGGTTCATTCTGAAATCATTTGTCATCTGGCCGGATTTCAGTTTGTTCGTTATCCAGCTGTAAAAAACCGCAAAAGCTCCAACGCCTGTGCCGACAAAGGCGGCATAAATCTTATACCCAGGATATGCAACAAATGTCATAATGGCTGCTATCGCAAGTATTATCAGCGCGCTGCTCATGTTGTTTGAGACTATGCCGACCAGTCCCGCCATAACGCCGGCCGTAACGACACAGATCAGTATGACCTGGCTAAACCGCCTTATCTTCCTGCCTGCCGAACAGACAGCAGATGCTACCATGAAAATAATAGCCGTCTTTGCGACATCGGCCGGCTGAATGCCAATGCCGGCAAAACGTATCCAGCGCTTTGCGCCGTATTTCGTACTGCCGAAAGGGATCAGCGCCAGCACAAGCAGAATCGCTACAAGGAAAATAAACGGCGCCAGCCGCCGCCATGTATGGTAATCTATGCGGTAAGTCACATACATTGCAATAAAACCCAGAACGGTAAATTCAAGCTGTTTGAAAAAATAATATTCCGCCCTGCCCTGGTACATCTGAGCCGTATATGAGCTGGCGCTGTATATCATGATCAGTCCGAAGCCAACTATGAAAATTGTTACAAACAAGAGGCTGTAATCAAAATACCGCCGCCCTGTTGTCTTTTTTTCTTTGTCTTTCCTCATCCAAATAACCGCCTTTAAAGAGCCTTCACAAATTCCCTGAACATGTCGCCTCTCTGCTCATAATTGTCAAACATGCCCCAGCTTGCGCATGCAGGCGAGAGAAGCACTGCATCGCCGGGTACAGCCTGCTGTGCGCAAATCTTCACAGCTTCATCCATCGATGAGGCAAACAGAATGTTCTCAAAACCCCGGCTGCGTGCTGTCTGCGCGATTTTTTCCGCCGTCTGGCCTATCAGCACAAGGCATTTTACTTTCCCGTCAAACGCTTTAACATAAGCATCAAACTCAACCCCCTTGTCATACCCTCCGCCAATAAGCACTGTCGGCCTTGACATTGCCTCTATTGCTTTAACGGCTGCATCCGGGTTGGTTCCTTTGGAATCGTTATAATAAATAACATTGTTTTTCTCAGCCACATACTCGATACGGTGCGCCACGGCCTTGAATCTTTTAAGTTCACTGATAATAACTTCATCAGGAATGCCTGCGGCAACACATACCGCTACCGCCGCCATCACATTTTCATAATTATGAGTTCCAATCAGGTTAAGATCCTGTACGCGGATTATTTCCCTGTCCGTATGCCCATCTGTGTACATAATAGTGCTGCCATCCATATAGGCGCCGCACTCGGGTTTTGACCGCCTGGAAAACCATGCAACAGAAGCGCTGCATTTATCACCAAAAGCACGCAGGCGCTCATCATCATAATTGAGCACGCATACATCTTCTTTTGTCTGGTTTATGCTGATACGCTCTTTCGTCTGCTCATAGCATTCCATTGTGTGATGCCGGTCAAGATGATCCGGAGTGACATTCAGGATCGCACTGACTTTAGGCGCAAACTCATGTACCGTTTCAAGCTGGAAACTGCTTATCTCAGCAACAGTATAAGAGTCCGCATCCGTGTTGGCGACCTCAAGCGTGTACGAATGGCCTATATTGCCTACAACAAATGTCTTTTGATGGAATGCCTTTACTATCTGCCCTACCAGCGCCGTTGTCGTTGTCTTTCCGTTCGTTCCGGTGATAGCAATCACCGTCCCTGCATCGTAACGGCTGGCAAGCTCCACCTCGCCCCAGACAGGAATGCCTGCCTGCTGCGCGCGCAATACAAGCAGACTGTCCGCCGGCACGCCAGGACTGACCACAATAAGATCCAGTCTGGCAAAAACTTCCTCCGGCAGGCTGCCGATACAGATTTCTGCCGCATTTCCATCAAGCTTCTCCCGGATTTTTTCCGGATCTTTTTTTTCATTGCTGTCATACAGGACGACTTTCGCACCCTTTGTATTCAAAAGGCTTACGGCTCCCATGCCGCTTATGCCTGTGCCGACCACTAAAACGGTCTTGTTTTGCAGATCATACATTCCGCTATCCTCTCTTCCATGGTAATGCTGCCAGATTTCCATGCAATTCTGGCTATCGTCTCATTCTACTATCAATCACCGTATATTTCAAGATAAGGCAGGATATTTTCATACAATTCACGAATCACCGGAGCCGCGATGGTGCCGCCGTAATACACTCCCTGCGGTTCATCTATCATGCACATTGCAATCACCCTTGGGTTTTCTACAGATGAAAAACCAATAAAAGAAGCAATGTATTTTCCTGAACCGCGCGGCAGTTTCTGTGACGTTGCGGTTTTTCCGCCGATTGAAAATCCTTCTATATAGGCCTTGCTGCCCCCGCCTGACTCAACTACTTGTTTTAATATGCCGCGCATTGTATCGCTGGTCTCACGCTCAATGGCATCAGTCTCCACCTCGTATGTAAATTCCTGGACAGTCTGGCCGTCCGGCGTTGCCGTCTTTACCGCAAAATGCGGCGTTACCAGATTGCCGCCGTTGACGATCGCCGCAGCTGCCCGAAGCATCTGCATAGGCGTGATCTGGAATGACTGGCCAAATGACATTGTAGCCAGCTCCACCTCGCCGACATTTTCCTTTTTATGGATAATAGTCGAGGCCTCGCCCGGCAGGTCAATCCCTGTTTTTTCCAGAAGCCCTAGTTTCCCCAGGTACGAATAAAACTGGTCTGTGCCAACCCTGCGCCCCCACTCAATAAAGGCAGGGTTGCATGAGTTCATGACGGTTTCCGTGAAAGTCTGCGTGCCATGCCCTGTCGTTTTATGGCAGCGTATCCTGCGGTCAGCAACAACCGCCGCGCCTGAACATGTAAAGCTGTCGTTCAATGTGACGGCGCCCGTCTCCAGCGCCGCCGTGGCTGTTACCATTTTAAATACAGAACCCGGCTCATATGTATCATTGATGCAGAAATTTCTCCACATCTGGTTAAGCAGGTCTATCTTAGGCTTTTCTGCATCTTCCTCCGGCACCGGCGCATTCAGTTCATACGGATTATTTAAGTCGTACTCAGGCGCGTTTGCCATCGCCATCAGTTCGCCGTTCTGCGGATTCATAACAATGATAGATACGCGTTTTGCGCCTTTTTGCACCATCGTGCGCTCTGCGAGCTGCTGCGCATAGCTCTGGATATTGTAATCAATGCTTATATAAAGGTCGCTGCCTGCAACAGGCTCCTGCCTGCCTTCCTCGCTTCCGTCAAGCTCAACGCCCCAGGCATCTGTCAGCGTGAGTATCTTGCCGTTTTCACCTGCCAGGTATGCGTCATATTTAGCCTCCAGTCCCACAATGCCCTGATTGTCGCTGCCGGTAAATCCTAAAACCTTGGAAGCCAGCTCCCCATACGGATAGTAGCGCTTATAATCTTCGTCAACCTTGACGCCGTCCAGATTATAAGCGCGGATCCTGTCCCCTGTCTCTTTCTCCACATTGCTCTTTATTCTCTCAATAGATGTCACTTTTCCGACACGCTTGCGGACATCATCTTCCTCAAGCCCAAGCTCTGATACCAGCATGGAAATGACCGCCTCGGGATCCTTCACCTGGCTGTGTATGACTGATACCGTGCAGACGGTTTTGTTGGAAGCCAGCACAACGCCGTTTGCATCCAAAATGCGGCCGCGCGATGCCTTTATGCTGCGTTCCCGCTCATGGAGTTCCGCCGCCCTTGCAAGATAGTATGACGAGCAAAAAACCATTACATAAGCAAGCCTGCCGCAAAGCATCAGCATAGCCAGCAGCACGCTGGCTGACATCACAAGCACTTTTTTCCTATGTCTGGTTTTTAAGCCGCCTGCAGGCGCACTGCCTGGCTGCCAGGCTTCTTTTGAGGCATTTCTCTCAATGCGCCCGTTGTTATTGACATTTTTCCTTATGCCGGCCATCTGATAACCTCTGTCGGAAACATCAGTATATCTTATTATGAGCTTCCCCCTGTTATTCACAAAAAATCAGCCTACATCAGGATTGCTGACCATATTTTCCACCGGACTGCCGCTTGTATCCTCCGGCTCCGCCTGCACATCTTTAAATACATTCATATATGGAAGCAGTTCTTCCATAATATCATGCGACAGCTGGAGCACATCTGCTGAACTGCCTTCTGTTCCTGTCGTCCCATAAGGTTCGTCAATTATTACGTATATTACAAACTGAGGATCCTCCGCCGGCGCAAAACCAAGGAAGGATATTATCCATTTCTGCTCATCTCTGTTGCCCTTCTGCGCCGTACCGGTCTTTCCGGCAATGGAATATCCGGTCACGCTGGCGCGTTTTGCCAGTCCTTCATCAACTGTCGCTTTAAGATACTGCCGCAAAAGCTGTGATGTTGAAGCGGTCACTGTCTGGCGCACAAGCACCGGCACTGTATTTTTTACGACTTCGCCGGACGGCTTTTCTATCCGCTTTACAATGTGCGGCTGGTAATAATTGCCGCCATTGATAAGCGATGAAAACGCCGCAGCCATCTGTATCATTGTAACATTTATATTCTGCCCAAATGAATTTGTCGCGGCATCGACCTCGGACATATCTGTATCCTTGGTAATGCCTGATGCCTCATCCGGCAAGTCTATCCCAGTGCTGCTTCCAAATCCGTACAATGCCTGGTAATCAGCAAATGTGGCTCCTCCCAGCCTCATCGCTATCTGCATCATTGCAGGGTTGCAGGATTGCATCATTGCCCCCTCAAGCGTCAGCGTGCCATGCCCTCCCTGACTGTAGGAGTGGCACCGTATCGGCCAGCCGCCAACCTCCATGACGCCGCTGCACTCAAACGTCTCGCCGTCATGAGTAACGCCCTCCTCAAGCCCAGCCGCGATCGTGAACGGCTTGAAAGTTGAACCCGGCTCGTACATGTTGTTTATGCAGTAATTGTTCCACAGGCTGTACAGCGCATCCGTCACCTCCGAATCGCTCATCTGCCCCAATTCTTCCTCGGAGTACATCTGGCTCAGATCCCTCGGGTCGTTCAAATCAAAAAACGGATAACTCGCCATTCCCAATACTCCGCCTGTGTCAGGATCCATAACGAGCACTGCAGTTGCGCAAGAAGGCTTTTCCTCATTGTACGCCGCAATATGCTTTTCCAGAATGCTCTGTATGTTTTGATCCAGCGTTGTCACCAGATTATTGCCGTCTACAGGCAGCTTCTTAGAGTCCTGGACATCCAGGTTTTCATCAACATACCTGTAATCCACGCCATCAGTTCCCGACAGCTCGTCATTATAATAACGCTCAAGTCCTATCTCGCCGCCGTTGACCGTACTTGCAAACCCAATGACGTCACTGGCCAGCGTGGAAAACGGATACCTGCGGACATAGCTTTCCTCAAACCATACTCCCTTTATGTTGGGGTTATTCTGGGTGTCTGCCGCAAGCTCCTGAAAGCCTGCGATCTGATCAGCCGTAAGGCCGTTTTTCAGGCGCTCATACTGGCTGCTGCTCCTTTTGGCAAGTATTTCTTCAATTTCCTCACGGTTAAGCCCGAACTGTTCCACAAGCGCTGACAGCGTTGGCTCTTTATATGCGCTGTCTGAAAGCAGCATTTTCGGATCAAGTATCAGGTTATATACCTTTTCGCTGTAAGCGAGTATCGTCCCTTTTGTATCAAGGATCTGTCCGCGCTGGTACGGGACTGTCGTTGATGTATAACTCTGATGATCCAGGACGATCTTTGCATAAGCATCTCCCTGGCTGTAGTTAATTACGATGATACGTACAGCCAAAACTGCAAGGAAACATGCAATAACAGAAAAGGCAACGCTTACCTTTCTATGAACCCGCCTAAGCATTGCCTTTTTCCGCCTGTATTTTCTTCTTTGTTCTTCTTGTCTGTCTGCCATCTTTCCACCTGTCTTAATCTGCTGCCGGAATATCCTGATACTGCTTTACATACTCGCTCACGCCTGCATTATAGCTTATCACCTTGTCCTTATCAGGATACACCATTCCCAGTTCGGTTACTGCGGCCTCATAAATCGCCTCATAGTCGATTCCGGTCTGAAGTGAGATTTCCGTTGCATCATTATCTGCGGTAAGCGAAGCCAGTTTTTCCTGAAGTCCGGAAATCTCCGATGCATTCTGTTTAACTGACGCCTGCAGGTTCAAATACTGATAGCAGATCACAAAAATAACAGCTACTATTCCGCTTACCGCCATTGTGTATAAAAAATTCAGCTTATTTGCGCGGCGGAGCTGCCTTTGCTCCTGCCTTCTGTTCCTCCGCTCCTGCTCTTCGCTTCTGTCCGGCACAACGGTTTTGCGTGCCGGATTTGCCTCGTATAATTTCCGCACGTTATTTCCGCTTACATATGTAGTATTGTTGTATCTTGTTCTGTCCTGCTGTGCCATTTCTTTCAATCCTCACTTCAATCTGTCCGTTATATTTTTTCAAAAACTCTTAACTTTGCGCTCTTTGCGCGCTTATTTTCCAATAGTTCTTCCTCTGACGGAATAACCGGTTTCTTTGTAATAACCCTGCCCTCAGGTTTCTTTCCACACACGCATACCGGAAAGTCCGGAGGACATGTACAGGGATTTTCATTTTTTCTAAAAGCCGTCTTTACGATCCTGTCCTCTAATGAATGAAAGGTAATAATACACAGCCTTCCGCCCGCATTCAGCCTCTCTATCATCATATCAATGGATTCCGCAAGCACCTCCAGCTCCCGGTTAAGTTCGATCCTGATCGCCTGAAAGGTTCTTTTTGACGGATGTCCACCCACAGCCCTGAATTTCATGGGTATCGCCGCCCGGATAATCTCATTGAGTTCAAAGGTCGTCCCTATCTCTTTCTCCTGCCTCGCTGCCACGATGTGCTTTGCGATATTCTTTGCGAACCTGTCTTCGCCGTAATCCCGGATAATCCTGTACAGGTCGTGTTCGCTGTATCCATTGACTACATCTTTTGCCGTTTGAGCCTGACGCCTGTCCATGCGCATATCCAGCGGCGCATCTTCTTTATAGCTGAATCCCCTCTCGGCGTTATCCAGCTGGTAAGATGATACGCCAAGATCCAGCAGTATGCCGTCCGCCTTGTCAATTTTAAGCGTATCAAGCGCCTGCGCCATACAGCTGTAGTTGCATCTGACTATTGAAACGCGGTCTGAAAATTCCGACAGCCGCTTCCCTGCGGCTTCAATCGCGTCCGCGTCCTGGTCAATCCCGACTAACCGCCCGTTTTGGTTAAGCCGCCGGGCAATCTCACATGAATGGCCGCCTCCGCCGAGCGTTCCATCCACGTAAATGCCTTCCGGCCGGATATTTAAATTGTCAAGAACCTCCTCAAGGAGAACCGGCTTGTGTTTAAATTCCATCCTTTTACCCCTGCATGGGACTGTCACAATAAAGGATACTGAATCAGGGCAGTAAAGCTAAATGCTGAATCCCAGACTGGCCATTTTGTCTGCCACTTCATCCATGTTCCCGTCATAGGCCTCCATGCATTCATCCCAGCGTTTCCTGCTCCAGATTTCCACCCGGCTTGCAACGCCCACTAAAACCACATCTTTTTCGAGTTCCGCAAAGTCCCGGAGAACCTGCGGCAGCAAAATCCTGCCTTGTTTATCCACCACGCAGGAGGCGGCGCCTGCAAGAAAAAAACGTGTAAACTGGCGAGCGTCCCTGTTTGTAAGCGGCAATGTCTGCAATTTCATTTCAAATGCACGCCATTCCTGATCCGGATAGACAAAAAGGCAGCCGTCCAAGCCTTTAGTGACGACAAATGTTTCGCCTAATACTTCCCGGAACTTTGCAGGAATAATCAGCCGGCCTTTTGTATCGATTGTATGGCTGTATTCCCCCACAAACATGACAATGCATCCTCCATCTACCACTTTGCACCATTAATTACCACTTTGCACCACCTTCAGATATAGTTTAACCTCATAAGCATAAAATTACAAGCTTTTTTTAAAAAAAATTGCTGCCAACGGGAAGCGTCCGTAAGGCAGCAATTATGAAACAGCTAGAGTCCACCATGGCGATAAATGTCAGCCGTCTGGCAGGCATTATTTTAAGCTGTTCTGTAATATTAATATTTTCAATGTGCAGATGTCAGAAAAATCTGTATTAATTAATATATTTTTCTCTCAGTTTCACCCTGTCAATCTTTCCATTTGCATTCAATGGCATACTGTCCAAACAAATCACCAAACTTGGCAACATATACCGAGGCAATAGCATAGAAAGCCTTTTATTAATTTCACTGCTTGTATATGATTTTCCTTCCAAAAACAAAACAATAAAATCATACACAGGGTTGTATAAACAACAACATGCTGCAACACCGTCTAAAGTCGAAGCAGCCGTTTCAATCTCCCCAAGCTCGATTCGATGACCAAGATGCTTAATCTGAAAATCTTTTCGCGAGAGGTAAATCAATTCATGGTATTCATTGTACTTCACCAAATCACCGGTTCGATATATTTTTTCCTCGTAAGCTTTCTGAAGAGGATTCTGTATGAAAGATTGTGCTGTCCGCTCCGGATCATTGTAATATCCAGCCGCAAGGCAAGTGCCGCGAACGCACAACTCTCCTACTATGTCCGGCTCTATCACCAATTTGTCCTGATCATCAAGCACAAGAATTTCCGTATTGCGCATCGGTCTGCCAATAGGAAGCGGTTCATCATCGCTAAATGGACGATTGACAATATAATATGTACAGGCATCCGTAATTTCTGTTGGTCCGTAAAGATTAGCATACTGTACATTAGGCAGGCGATATCGCCACAAATTCAGATTCTTGTTGTGCATAACCTCTCCACAAAAAAGCACCCGTTTGAGCGTCTTAGTCAAATCTACTGTTTCAAAATCTTTAGACCATGCCACCTGAGACAGCGCTGATGGCACCCAAAAAATAGTGCTAATCCTATTATCCGCCAGATATTGCAATAACTGTGGTATTTGATGAAACAACTCCTCTGAAATAATGTGAAGCTCAGCTCCCGTTTTCACAGATGAATAAATATCCAAAATGGAATTGTCAAAATAAAAAGGTGCTTGATTACCTATTGAATCTTTTTCCGTAATGTCAAATTGCTCTACTACCCAATCGATATAGTCAACAACACTCCGATGTGTAACAGCCACACCTTTTGGCATACCCGTAGAACCTGATGTGAACATTACATACAACAAATCCGTGTCAATAATACGGTCAACGAACCGCAAGGCATCATTGTCCTCTGCAAAATTTTCTGAGTTAAGCACAGGATTTTCGCCCACTTCACTAATAATATCCTCATAGCAAAGAATCGAACCGCAGAAATCAATCTTTCCCCCCTACCTACTTCTTCCCTGATATCACGCGTCACTAAAAACATAGCCGGCTGCAGAGTATTCAGAATCTTCTCCACACGTGCAGGAGGCATATCTGTCGCAATCGGACTGTAAAAGCAGCCACTATAAGCTATGCCTAAATAAGCTAAGAGCATATCTGCAGACTTTTCCATATAAACTGCCACAGGTTGTTTCCCATCTGGAATAATTTTTTCAATTTTCTTAGCAATAGATAACACCTTTCTGCGAACCTCCGCCCATGTATAAGAAACCTTTTCATCAACGAATGCAGTCTTTTCAGGAAAACGTCTCGCAGTATATTCAAGCCAATGAACTACACTGTTTTGCATATTATCACCCTCCGTTAAATTAATATATCACTTATGTATTCCATGAACTTCCAAATAGTCCATGATATCCTTGACACGAACAAATTTTGGAATATCACGATCCGCAATTTCAATATCAAAGGCATCTTCGAACTCGCAAACAATTTCAATAACATCAAATGATGACAAACCAAGATCATCCTCTAAAGTAGATTGCTCCGTAATATCCGTAATTTCAGCATATTGTTCTAAAATCGACTTTATCTGCTCAAACATTTTCTTTTATCCTCCAATATCCAATTTTTTCAAAATATGTTGTATACTTGCGCAGGTACTCTAATCCTATTTCACCCCAGGTAAATCCCAGCCGCCATAAGTATTCCTCAGTAAATCGGTTTTCAATACGAATGTTACTGTCATAATTAAGACGGTCATGTTCGTCTAAGTCATTAATAAATAGTTCAAGAATGTGTTCCATCCCAACCTGCTTGGCACTTTCACGAAGACCAGAAGCAAACTTCTTTCCGGAAACAATCTGTATAGGATAGCCTAGTTCTGAAAAATACTCCAACAGCTTGTCTAAATACACAACCTTTGTACTGTTAATATGGAACACTGTTCGCTCTGGAACAAAATGCCGTGTCAAAAGCATAATAGCTTTAGATGCTTCATCAATAGGAGTAAATTCCATATACATGCCATCTTCAATTAAATAATCAGGCAGCATTCCTAGTTCAAGAACTCCTTTCACTCGCTGCGCTGCAGCATTCGTTTCGTAATTAATCTGGAATACACCATCACTGGCGCGGTTGGTCAGATTTCCCATCCGCATAATACAAGCCTGCAAACCTTCTCGAATTGCTTCCAGTACCAGTTTCTCCGCCTCAAATTTGCTTCTGGCATAAACATTTTCCAATGGCTGACCTATATATAAGCTGTCTTCGTAAAAATGTTTTTCCGTATCACTTACATAACCATCAAAAACGTCAATATTTCCATTACCGGACACGCTTATTGTAGAAATATGAATCAGCTTTGCTCCACTGTGCCTACAAAAATCTACTATCCGTCTTGTGGTGTCCACATTTACATCATAAAAATACTGATATGATCCATAATGCTTTACACTTGCAGCAGCATTGATGACAGTGTTCACGTCATCAAGCAGGACTTGGTAATCCCGAGCATTTAAATCAAATTTGTCCTTTTGTAAATCTCCGCATAAAATCTGAATTCGTCCACCCAACAGAGAAATGTATTTTTCGCCGAAATAAAATTTCAGTAATTCTCTAAGACGTTTTTCGCTATCTTCTTGGTTTTTCCCACGCACAAGACAATACGCTATACCCTTGTCGTTGTCCAAGTAATCCGCCAGAATATGTATGCCTAAATACCCAGTCGCGCCTGCAAGCAAAATATTTCCCACTTCTGTTCTTTCAGGAATATCCTTGATTTCAGCACGGTTATTAGCCAATACAGCGTTTACTGCCACAAAGTCTGTTTCCTGATACGGAACAAGCAAATTATTATCCATTACTGTTGATATTTTTTGATTTGAATTTGCCGGATTACTTCCCAATTCTATAAATTTACTCAGTTCTCGCACAGTAGGATATTCAAAAATATTTTGAAGCGAAAAATAAATTCCCTCCGTATGAGCTTGAGCAAGAAACTCAATAGCCTTTAAACTGTCGCCTCCAAGATCGAAAAAGTTATCTTCCCTGCCAACGGGGAAATGCTCAAGCACCTTTTCCATTAATGCTGCTAAACGTCTTTCCAATTCATTTGCCGGTGCCACAAACTCGTTAGAAAGGGAAATATTATGCAAATCAACCTTTGGCAACGCTTTACGATCAATTTTTCCGCTGGAAGTGAGTGGGATCTTGTCCAGTTTGGTAAATATGTGTGGCATCATGTACTGAGGCAGTTTTTCCCGAATGGCAGATTTAATTTTATCCAAAGTAACCAAATCTCTAGCCACATAGAATGCGCAGATAAGCTGCCGCCCTTCCTCGTCATTGCGTACTGATACTACTGCCTGATCGACACCTTCTACACCGGCAATCGTGTTTTCAATCTCGCCTAGTTCAATCCGCAATCCACGGATTTTCACCTGAAAATCATTTCGCCCCACGTAAATGATATTTCCATCCTTTCGCCAATATGCTAAATCACCCGTCTTGTAAAGCTTGCCAGAACCGAAAGGATTTGACACAAACTTTTCATCAGTTAATTCAGGGTGATTAAGATATCCAGCTCCCACGCCATCACCGGCAATGCATAATTCACCAGTAACGCCAACTGGTACAAGGTGCATGTACTTGTCTACAATATAAATCTGAATATTAGCAATTGGACTGCCAATAGTAATATTGCCAGGTTCAACTGCCATTGCAGTAACACAAATGGTGGCTTCAGACGGTCCATAAAGATTAACTACCTCTGCCGTTTCATTTACGCCACGGATTAAAGAAAGAAGTTCTTCCGGAAATACTTCTCCTCCAACAATAAAACGCGTAACACTCTTCCAGACCTCCTGATTAATGCTTCCACCTATATACTGCTTCAGCTTTGTTGGCGTTGAAAACATAAGCGTTTGCAGATGGCTTTCTAACAGCTTTTCCAAGCGAGATTGATTATATATTGCATCCTCATCTGCCAAAACAACGGGAATCCCACGAATTAAAGGGATTATTGTTTCCAAAATAGAACAGTCAAAAGTATAAATAGTAAAGGCACATACAGAGCTAATATCACGATACCAATTTGCATTAGCTTCGGAAAAATTTAATATTCCACTATGTGTCAATGTACTGAGTTTTGGCGTTCCTGTTGAACCAGATGTTGGAATAACGCAATAAAGTTTTTCTCCTGAAATGGAATGGATTAACGGTTCCTTTGTCAGTAATGCGGAAAGGTTTTCTTTCTCAATAAAATACTTTGCATTGCTTTCTCGCAGCAATGCATCCTTGCGTTGCTGCGGATAATTCGGATCTATTGGAAGATAAGCCGCTCCTGCTTTAAGTATCCCAAACATAGTTGCAATCAGGTGACTATCTCTTGGAAGGGCAAAACCAACAATATTTCCAGGCTTCACGCCTTTTTCTATCAGACCATTAGCAATGCGGCTTGCCTCCTCATCTAGTTTTCTGTATGTTAAAATACCGTCACAAGCGATAATTGCCGTTTTGTCAGGAGTTTTTCCCACTTGTTCCTCAAAAATCTGGTGGACATATTTGCCTTTGGGATAATCAATAACATTATCATTGAAATCTACCAACAACATGTGGCGCTCCGCCTCACTAATAACAGAAAGCTCATAAATCACCTTTCCCTCATCCAACATTTGAGAAAGCAAGAACTTATACCCTTCTATAAGTCGCTGAATGGTTGTTTCATTGAAAAGCGCGGTACAATACTCTACCATGAGTACTACATCGTTCTTGCGCGGCATGACGTTAAAAGTGAAATCATATTTTGATGTGGTAATTGGGATTTTCAGCAGTTCTACTGGTGCATCTTCAAAAACCGTCTCCGTCATTTCTTCGCTTTGATACGCGAGCATTACATCAAACAGCTGATTATGATTTTCTGCTGAAATACCAAGTTTTTTCACTAATTCCCCATATGGGTAATGCTGATGGCTCAGAGCATCCCTTGAAACAATCTTTACTTCTGACAAAAATTGCCTAACCGTCTTTTTACCTTCCGGATACGCACGCAAAGCCAGAGTGTTGACAAACATTCCAAGAGCATTTATAAATTTCCCGCTCCTGCCGCTCGCAGGAGTACCAACTACGATGTCTTCATTTCCGCTAAATTTAGAAAGCAGGATATAGAACGCAGCTAGGTAGTATGCAAACGGTGTGATGCCAAGTTTTTGACTTTGTCCGCAAATTCTGTTATGCAGTTCAATGGAAATAACATGATATATTGCCGCACCTTCATAGCTCTGATTTGCAGGTTTTGGATAGTCAGTATTCATTTCCAATACAGGCGGGTTTTCCTTAAATATGTTAAGCCAATAATCTTCATCCTCCAGATTATCATGCTCATTCATTGCGAACTCACGATATTGCACTGCGCGATCTTTTAACCCACGCCCCATATAAAATTCGTTCAGTTCACGAAGAAATACAGGCAATGAGCTGCCATCAGCAATTATATGGTGCATATCCAACAGGACAGTATTTTCAAAATAGCCTATCCGCAATAATGGCGCAATTTCCAAATTAAAAGGACGGATAAAAGCGGAAACATCGCTGCTGGAAAGCTTCTCCACATTGCATCTGGCGTTATCTTCCACAACCTGCATAATGATTCCGTCACGGTTCACAAAACGTGTGCGGAGAATTTCGTAACGGGATACAAGCTTGTCTACAGCATTCTGCAGCCTTATAGGATCCAGTTTGTTGACTTTGAAAGCACAAGGTATGTTATATGTCGTTCCTCCGCTCATGCTTTGAGCAATATATACACGCATTTGCGCCTGAGTAGCCGGAATATCTCCTTGGATCATTTTTTCCGCAGCATGAATTTCCGCTAAATTTACTTTTCCCGACAAAACACCTATAGTTTCCGATTCAAAAATCGTCTTTATATCCGTAAAGTACCCCTTTTTCTCTAAAGCGGCGGTCAGTTCGATAGCTTTGAGGGAATCTCCCCCTAAGTCAAAGAAATCGTCATTCATACCTACCCGATCTAATCCAAGTATATTGGCAACAGCAGCGGATACAATGTTTTCCGCTTCCGTGGCAGGGGCAATGTATTCAATATCAGATACAGCGACAGATAAATCCACATCAGGCAATGCGTTGCGGTCGGTCTTCCCACTTGGTGTAGTTGGGAAGACTGTCAGCTTTGTGAAGATGTGAGGCATCATATATCGTGGAAGTCTTTCACGAATGGCATCCTTGACTGCATCCAATTTTACCGGAGCATCTTCCGTATAAAAAGCACAGATAAGCTGCCGCCCTGTATCATCCTTACGAACCACCACTACTGCTTGACTAATCCCATCTACCATGGAAATGGCATTTTCAATCTCTCCAAGTTCAATCCGCAGTCCACGGATTTTGACTTGAAAATCTTTTCTGCCTACATAGACAATATTACCGTCTTCCCTCCAATAAGCCAAATCGCCAGTCTTATAAAGCTTACCAGAACCGAACGGGTTGGACACAAATTTCTCAGCAGTCAATTCAGGACGGTTTAGATACCCCACTCCGACACCATCCCCAGCAATACAAAGCTCGCCTGTCACGCCAATAGGAACAGGAACCATATGCTTATCCATGATATAAATCTGTGTGTTCGCGATAGGTTTGCCGATTGTCGTACCATCTTCCCCAAAGCAAACGCCCATCGTAGTTTCAGTGGGGCCATAACCATTGAAAATTTTTCCATGACTGTGTGACGAAATAAGTTGACGCATTTCGTCTGTCAGCTGTTCGCCAGCAACTAAGATACACTTTATATTTGCAAAAAACCTTACAAAATGTTCATCTTTTAAATAGATGCTTAATTTTGTAGGAGTGCAAAGCATACAGTCAACTTGGTTTGCTTCTGTCCACATTCCAAGATGCGCAGCATTGAAAAGCATCCTTTCATTCGCAAATGCAACGGTCTTTCCTAACAGTAACGAAGGGATAATTTCAGTACTGGCAAGATCAAAAACAATAGCGCCGCAAGCCAATACAGTATTACAATTCAACGAAATATAATGTTGGAATTTATTTTGCGTTACATCGGAACAAAAATTTACAAGGTTTTGGTGCGTAACAGATGCTCCTTTTGGCTTTCCTGTGCTTCCTGAAGTATAAATACAATAGCATGGAATATCGCTTGTTAAATCTAACTCCGGATTTTGAACATTGTTATTTTCCATAAGACCGGCTATTTCCGCCTGTGTCACAAAAACCTTTGCATTGCTGTCCTCTAGCATATATTTAATACGCTCCTGGGGATAATCCATATCAATTGGCAGATAGGCGGCTCCAGCCTTGAGAATACCGAACATTACCGGTATTAAACAACTGTTTCGAGGCAGAGCAAAAGCTACGATATCGCCTGGCTTTACGCCCTTCTCTATAAGACCGTGAGCAATTCGGTTAGCCTCGATGTTCAACTCATAATAGGTCAAAGTACGGTCGCAGGCAATAACCGCTGTTTTGTCTGCCATTCTCTCCACCTGTTCCTCAAATAGAGTGTGAACGCACTTCTCCCGCGGATAATCGGCAGCGGTATCATTAAAGTCCACAAGAAGTTTCCGTTCCTCTGCAGCAGATAAAATTTTCAATTCACCAATTTTTTTTGTATCATTCAAAATGGCGTCAGACAAAATATTATCAACATGAGAGTACATTCTCCCAATTTCCTGAGCGGTAAATTTATCTGTACGATAATCTATGTGAATACGGAAAGTGCCGACTTTGTCTCGATCATCAATGTGAATCTGCAAGCTCTCGGTTTGAATGCCGCTATGATACCATGCAGTTTCAACTCCACTCTCGGCACCAGTGACAGTAGCATTCTGATAGCTCAATACTACATCATAAAGTTTCTCAACAAAGCCATACTCATGCCGGACTGCCGTCAATATATCATTATAATGGAATTTCTGATGGTGAAATACCGATAAAACTTCTTCCTGCATAATTAAAAGATTTTCTGCAAAAGTACAGTCATACCCAATATGAACCAATATAGGAGCAGAATTAATGAACATCCCCATGGTATGTTTTTCGCGAAAATTGCTACGGTTGAGTATGGGTGTACCAATGTAAAACCATTCCGCATTATCCCTGATCCGGCTGAAATAAACAGCAAATATGGTAAGAAACAAAACAAATGGAGATGTATTATGTTTCTTTGCATAAGTACGGATTAAAGCCGCCTTCTCTGCGTCAATACAGAATGTTGCCCGGCTGGCAACATAAGAATCACCCGATTTTTCAGAAAAATATGTAGTCTCATGGCATTGTTTGAACTGCTCCAAGAAAAACTTTCTGTCCTTCTCCCAGCGCTTGCTATGAACATAATCCTTTTCACTATCTATATATTCTGAATATGGAAACGCAGGCGCTTCTTTACCAGATATCAAGGCGCAGAGCTGAGAAGCAATCAGCGTCAGCGACCATGCATCTCCTACTATATGGTGACACTTGACCAGGAGACCGCATTGATCAGGTAAAAGGATAATCTGAATTTCGCACAAAGAGCCGCTAAGAGGAACTGGCGTTTTAGCATATTCCTCAGCATAAATAGTGAAGGCATTCTTATTTTCGAAGCGCAGGATATTTATGGACTGATGTTGGAAGTCTGCAATTTCCTGCCTGACTTGGCCATCCTGTTCAACCATGCGGATACGCAAAGCCTCATTGCGGCAAAAAATTTCATGGACAGCATGAGTAAGCTCATCTGCGCTATACAGTCCATTCAAAAGAACGCTGCCGCAGATTACAGCCACCGCGCCGCCTGCATATTTCTCCATTTCATAGATTAGTTTTTGTGAATTTGATAATTGCAACATTTGACCATCTCCTAAGATTGGCATTAAACTGTGAATATCTGTATGCTTTCAATCTTTATGCCATATTTTTATTTTCTTTTTATTTTCTTTGTTGTAGTTTTCTCGAATGGCGTGTCACGAAATAGCACACGCTGAATGTGCTGATAAGATGGAAGACTCTTGTTGAGTACCATGACGCTTTCCCAAATGCCTTCATGTTGCTCTGCATAAATTTCTGCCACAAGGACACCATCTTGAGCCGACACAACCACTTCCAATATATTGGGAAGTGCCAACAGTTTGTTCTCCAGTTCCTCGGGGGAGACATTTTTTCCATTGCTTAGAATGATAAGGTTTTTTTTCCGACCAGTAATATAAATAAAACCGTCATCATCTATGTATCCCAAATCGCCAGTGTGAAACCAGCTGCCAGACATAACTTCCTTTGTGGCGTCCTCATCCTGATAATATCCCAACATAACATTATCCCCCTGAACACAGATTTCTCCATCTATAATCCCGACCTCATTGCATGGAATCGCCAGTCCAATACTTCCAGAACGAAAATATTTGTTGCGGTTTACCGCCACCACAGGAGCGCACTCAGTAATCCCATAACCATTTAAAACAAGGATACCAATGTCATTCATACCGTCAACGTATTCCTGCCGAATGGCAGCTCCGCCGGAAATAAGAAGATTTAGATTTCCCCCAAAGTTGTCCAATATGGATTTGAACAGCTTACGGCGCAAATCAATTCCAAACTTTCGGAGAAAATTGCTGATGCTTATCATTCGCCGCAGGAGCTTGTCTTTCCCCTGATCTTTTGCTGTTTTCCATATGTTCTTGTACATCGTTTCCACATACAAGGGAACAAGACACATATTTTGTGGGCGAAAGCTTTTCATGTCACCTTGAAAAGTACGCAGGCTGCGATTGATCCAAATAGTAACATGGTAAACCAGCATAACCAATATCCCTGCAGTAAGGGAAAATGTGTGGTGGAGCGGAAGTGTCAGAAGAGATGAACCTGAAATGAGAACATTCTGACATGAAGCGATAGCGTCCGCTATAAGCGCCTTTTGAGACAGCATAACTCCTTTGGGTTTTCCGGTTGTGCCAGATGTAAATATAATCGCACACATTGCTGATTCGTCTGTCTGAATGTCAACATAACCGCTATTTGTCAAAATCGCGGAAAAAGTATCCATGGGAAGATTATGCCGTACCACCCCACCTTGGCTTATATGGTCGGCAGTATCGGCATAATCTTCCGCATATACAAGAACATCCACCCCGGCAAACTTCAAAAGCTGAATAATGTCCTCATCAGAAAGTTCCTTGTCAATAGGAACAATGATGTTATCGCTCAAAATAGCTGCAAAATAGGTCAGAATCCACTCATAACTATTTTCGCCCAGCACAGCAATCTTAACGCGCTGAAAGCTTTGTCGTCTGAGATAAACCGAAAGAGCTTCTACGTCATGTTTGAATTGGGTATATGTTACGCTGACCACTTCACCGCTACGCTGAAACTGAAACGCCAGCTGATTAGGAAATTCCTTAGCATTTCTGTCTATCAGTTGACGCAATGATGTCAATTTCGGCTGTGGGTAATGAGGGTAAGAATGTTTTATAGACATCTTTTTAATCTCCTTTATCTTACATAACAAAAAAGTTTTACAGTATAATTTTTTTACTTTTTAATTTCTCCTGAATTATTGTTTTCTCCTATCTCAAAAGCAGCAAAAAGAAGAAAGCGAAACACTTTTATCAAAAAGTGTACCTTTTGATAGCAGCAATTTTATTATTAATTATACACAAGAATCCAAAAAACGCAAGAAAATTTTGGATTTT
>CANRBP010000018.1 GCA_947628875.1 uncultured Lachnospira sp. | reverse complement strand
CCGAGCTGTCGATGCGGCTGAGCTGCGCAAACGCATCCCTAAGCCTGCCAATCATTTTAATGACAGACTCAACCAGGCTCCTCTCACAGCCGGCTGACGCCCTTATCAGAAGCCTCGACATTGCCATATAGCTATTGGAAAGCTCGCCGGATATCTCATACTGCATATCTAGTCCGGCATGCAGCTCATCAATCACGCGCTTTGCAAGCTTAATTTCCTGCCTGTATGCATCGATATCCTGCGCCTGCAGTCCGTCAAGCGCATCTGACAGGTATTCAGCTGCCATATCGTACATAATGACAACCAGCTCTGTCGGACTTGCCTGTGATATCCTGTATGAATATGTTTTAACCGAATCTTTTTTCATTGCCTTTTATTCTCCGTCAGGCCTTTCAAACAATTGCTTACTGGAGCAGCTGCAGCACCGTGGACGGCCTCTCGTTCGCCTGTGCCAGTATTGATGTAGCCGCCTGTGCAAGCACATTGATTGATGTATATTCTGTCATTTCCTCAGCCATATCAGTATCAGTTGTAGAAGACATTGCCGATGTTATATTCTCTGTAGAAGTTGCAAGATTTTCACGCGTATGGTCAAAACGGTTCTGGTAAGCACCGATCTTGGAACGCACGGCATTGGCATATGAAACTGCTTCATCTACGATTTCTATCGACTTTCCGGCTGTCTTTCCGGTCATTACATTAATATTTTGCGTTCCCAGCGCATATGTTGTAACCGCAGGAATATCAAGCAGTATCGTCTGGTATTCGTTTGCTCCGACATGAATGCTCATAGTTCCCACATCTGTAACTTCCTGGATTATCTCCTTTGCGGAGCCGCCTGTCATCACTGACTGCCCTTTTACAATATCATTAAATTTTGTTCCCGCCACATTTCCTGGTATATCAAACGTAAATGTTTTATTGTTGACATCTTTAACCGTGATCTTAGTTCCCTTGGAAGAAATAACCGCGCTGTCCGCAAATCCCATACGTTTCCCTGTAGCCAGATCCGTCATGAACTCAGCCTGCGCATCGCAGCCTGCTGCATATAAGCCGTCTTTTGAAGCCGCTGATGAAATGCCCAGAAGCGCGGCCAGCTGCGGATTGTCGCAGGTGACTATCATCTCCTGATCTTTGCCGTACTGTTTTGTCATCATAACAAGCTGGCTGCCTGTATATGATGTAGCAGGCTCATATCCTGCATACTGCGTTCCATTCGCCTGAGTGTCGTTTGCAGCGCCCGGCGCTATCACGAATGCCCTGCCGCCCGTCAGCTCAACACCGTCAATGATCTTGCTTACAACATCATTGAGGCTGTCCCCTTCCTGTATGTTTATCTGATAACCATTTACTTCGATTACTCCGGCCTGGCTGTCAGTTATCGTCTGGCCTGCGCCCATTGTGATAGTGCCATCGCCGATGGCAACAGCCTGCCTTGCATCCTGTGTGATATTAATGCCGTAATTGCCAGCCACAAAGCCGTCTGAACATTCAATCTGGTTGACGCCCTGGCAGCTTGAATATACTCTCCGGCAAAGATTTCCGTTTATCAGCGGCTGCGTGTTAAATTCTGTATCCTGCGCTATTCTGTCAATCTCTTTATTAATATTGTCAATTTCTGCCTGAATCGCACTGCGCTCGCCGTCTGAATTGACATCATTGGCAGCCTGCACGCTCAGCTCCTTCATACGTGTCAGCATGGCCTGTATTTCAATCATTCCGCCTTCGGCCGTATTAAGCACTGAAATTCCGTCTACTGTATTATTGTCAGCCTGATCAAGTCCACGTATCTGCACGCGCATTTTCTCCGAAATCGCATACCCGGCCGGATCGTCAAGCGAGCTGTTAAGCTTATATCCGGAAGAAAGCCTTTCAATAGACTTTGATAAGCGATTTTCTGCTTTCTGTAAAGAATTATTTGAAATAATCGCTGTTATGTTTGTATTGATTCTCATAAATATTCTCCATTCCTGCTGTATCTGCCAGCAACCTGATCCTTTACGCTAATATAGTTATCGGAATCCGGCGCCGTTTTCCTTATACCCAAATATAAGCTTTTGCCTGATTCAGCCTGCATTTGCTGTACGTACAAGGCCGCATATTATCGTCTTGGACATTTTGTACAGCACATCATTAGGCGTTGAATCAGCCGCAGCCGCATATGTGATCCGGTTTACAAGGTCGGATCTGCTGCTGAATACGGATACTTTCTGCACGCCGTAGTCGGCTTTCAGATATTCCGCTACCTGCGCCAAACGCTGCCAAAGCTGCCGGTCATCTCCCTTGCATACGCCATAAAGCCCAATCTCCGTCTTTCTGACGCGCGCCTCCACAGACACCGTTCCCAGGTCTTCATCTTCAAAATGAATGGAAATGCTGCCCTTATCGTCCGTATCAGAAAACAGCGTCAGCCTCAGCATGCTGATTCCCTTTTCCGTCACAAGCGGCACGCTGTAATCGTGGCGCATGCTAAGGTTTGTTATCAGCCCGATCTGACGGTTCCTCATGCGTATGCTCTCAAGCTCTTCATAGTTTATATCTTCATCTAACGTAAATTCTTCCTTCGGCTCGTCATCTTCCTGCGGAATATGGCCTTCAAGCAGTGCGTCAAGCTCTTTGTCGGCATTTTTCTTTAACACCTTGTACTCAGCTTCAAGCTCATCTCTCTGCCCGATCCTGTCAAAGAAACGCTGCGCGCGCGCCTTGCTTCCTCCAAACAGTATGTCGAATGCTCCGTTCTGCATCAGATGCTCCATCGCGCGCAGATTATACAACGTCACCGGCTCGCCTGCGTGCCGCAGTTCCTGCGTGATTCTGCTGTCTGCATCCGCCGCTTTCCGGACCTGTTCCAGATAAGCCTCATAATACTGCGCTTCCTCCTGCGCGTCATACATTTCCTGTGCCGTCTCGCAGAAATTTTCAACGCTGCGTTCACCGATCGCCTGATCTTCCTGTACGTTTTTCAGTGTCAGCGGCGTAATGCTGCTTGCCGTCTTTTCAAACAGCTTGGTGTAATAGGCGGCTGCTCCTGCCTCCTCCTTGCTGAAATCATCTACTATCTTGTCAAGTCCCTGCGCTTTGCGGCTGTCATATGCCATGCACAGGTTTGCCATTGTAATTTCCGCATTCTGCTTCATCAGCGCGCCAATCGCATTTCCGGCATCCTGCGTGAACATGTTCATCATTTTATAGATGCCAATAAACTGCCTGCGCTCCTCTTTGGTGATGCCCTCTGTCCGATCAAGCTTATACAAGAATGTGCTGTATTTTTCCTGCTGATCTTCCGGCCTTGCCTGCCCCTGCAGATATTTGTCAACATCACGGATATCCGCCATCATAGGATTTATGTTGTTGCGTATCATATCCAGCACCTTATCCGGCGTCATATGGCTGATAAGGCTGTTTAATGCGGCATGCAGTTCCTTGACCCTGTTAACATTATCCGCTGTCATTTCCATTGAATTGTATCCCAGGATACGCACGGCATCCACATTCGCGCGCGTAGGCTCCAGCTTCAGGCTGTCAAGCAGTTCTCCTGTACTGCTGTCAAGCGCTTTGTCGATTGAATCGCCCAGATCATCACGCACCATCGTGCCGACTGCTGCATAAGTCTCGCCAGCCTGCTTGAACCGCTGCTTCAGGCTGTTGCCCATCTGGGCAAAATCTCCAATTGTTACCGGCTCATTGCCGCGGTTTTTATCCAGCATTGCGCCGATTGTAACATCTGGCGCATATTTTATATCATACATTGCCCGGCGTACCTGCTGCGTGAGCTGGTACACGCCCTGAGCGCCATTCGGCGAAATGCCTATGCCATACCCGGCATACGGATCATTGCCGTAATAACCTCCCCGGCTGACAGCCGCAAGCTGCTGCCCGATCATGCCTGGCGCAGGCCTGCGCCCGTATCCCAAAACCATCCTGTCATACTCTTCCAGCCTGGCCTCCAGCGTTGAGATCGGCACCGTCATCAGTGACGTGCCCTGCCTTGCAAGGAACACGCTCGATGCGGCAGTCATCAAAATCTGAACCTGCAGCATCGTCCTGTAGTTCATATCCGCCTTTGAGACAAAAGCAGGCTGCGCCATCGCGCGCTGGTATGCAGCCATCTCCTCGCCGGTCAGCATTACCACGCCGCCCGGCATTCCGCCGTACATCGCATCTGCATTCAGGAGCTGCCTTGCTTCCTGGATGCCGCCGAGTGTTACAGGCTCTTCATTTACCTCTGCGCGGTGCGTTGCCAGCGCAACCTCATCATAATTTACTTCTTCAACTGCCTTTAAAGCCTCAACCACCTGCTGCACAACATTTTTCTCATCAGTGATGACCGTTGCAAGCGCTTCGCCTCCAGATGCAAGATTGCCTACAATATGGTCGATTACCACATCGCCTGACAGTTCCAGCTTATCCAGCTTTGCTTTGTATGCAAGGTTTTCCGCCGTTGCAGGGATACCGATATCAATAAGTCCTTTTGCCATGCTATAGGTCGTCTGTGACGGCTCCAGCTTGGCCTGCCGCAGCATTTTTGTCACCTGCGGTTTAAGTTGATCCCACTGATCCGGACGCAGGCGCACGCCTTTGCTTTGCAGCGTTGCATGTTCAGCCTTATAAATATTTTCAATCGTAGGCTCCATATGTTTCTGAACCATATAACATTTTGCATTTTCTGAAAGATGCTTTATTCCAGAAACATGCTGCAATGCCGCTGCTATCTCCTTCACGTTGTCCTCAGTAGCCGGAATGCCTGCCTCCTGCATTTTCGATGCAATAGCGTTAGCATAACCGGCATTGCCAACAACCTGTTCGATCTGCTCCACGCTTATCCCGGTAACAGTTGCCGCATAGCTGTCCGAATGGGCAGCCAGCTCGATTTTTATGCGGTCAACAATATTGACCATTTCTTCCTGCGTCATATCGTTAAGATTAAAGCCTTCTTCGTTTATTTTTACGATATCAGCGCCTGACAGCCTGTTAAACAGCGCTTTCAGATTTGCCTTGGCATTCGTTGCGCTTGCCATAATCTGCGATTTAACATCGTCTGTCTCTTTCAGCAGCGACTTGTATGTATTTTCGTCCATCTTCTGCATATCCACGGACGTGCCTGACACAAACACATCTGTAAAATCAACTCCGCCAGTCCTGCCTGCCGGTGATGTATTTTCCTTGATATTGACAGATGTGCCATCTTTTTTTTGTTCTGCAGGAGCAAGTGTTCCGCCATATATTGTATAATCCATTTTTGTCCCCATTCCTGTTTTTATTATTAAAATGCAAAACCTGTACGGGCAATTACCGCCCTGTACAGGTTTTATCGTCATTTTTATACAATTAATTTAGTTCAGTTAAGCGTTTTCTTCTTTTCTAATTTTGCCCCTGAAAACTCATATACAGCAATTCCATACTTTGGCAGATCGATAAGTACAGATTGCGAAAATCCGTCACATTCTCCCTTAATTGAACTCAGCGTCTTTTCCTGCTTCTTTTCATCGCTGCCCAGCACCAGCTTATATTTGCCCTTCATAGGTACGCCGATACGGAATGAATTTCTTTCGACCGGCGTGAAATTAAGAACGAACAGCAGATGCTTTTTATCGTCCGGACTCAGCCTTACAAATGAATATACGCTGTTGTCCTTATCATTCGCATTTATCCACTCAAATCCATTCGGGTCATAATCCGTAGCATACAGGCACGGATATTCTTTGTACAGATGCATGCATTTCTTAGTAAATGCCTTCATATCCTTATGCGATTCATCATCAAGCAGATACCAGTCCAAAGAGCGCTCCTCGCTCCACTCGTTCCACTGCCCGAACTCCTGCCCCATAAACAGGAGCTTCTTTCCCGGATGGCCGCACATGTAAGCATATCCCAGTTTAAGGTTTGCAAACTTATCTTCACGATCTCCCGGCATCTTGCCAAGCATGGAGCACTTTAAATGCACCACCTCATCATGCGAAAGCACTAGTATAAAATTCTCGCTGTACGCATACATCATGCTGAATGTAAGTTTTGCATGGTTGAATTTTCTGAAATACGGATCCAGCTTCATGTACTCCGTAAAATCATGCATCCAGCCCATATTCCACTTGAATGTGAAGCCAAGGCACTCCCCATTGTCCGGATCGCCGCTGACCATCGGCCATGCGGTAGATTCCTCCGCTATCGTTATCGCCTGAGGGAAACGCTTGCGCATCATGCTGTTGAAATGTTTAAGGAACGCCATCGCTTCAAGGTTTCCATTGTCACCGTATTTGTTCGGCACCCAGTTGCCCGGCGTCCTTCCATAATCCAGGTAAAGCATTGATGCGACTGCATCAACGCGCAGTCCGTCTACATGGAACTTGTCAACCCAGAACATGCCGTTCGCAATAAGGAAATTGGAAACTTCATTCTTAGCATAATCAAACACCTTGGTGCCCCAATCCGGATGCTCGCCCTTGCGGGGATCCGCATATTCATATACGCAGGTGCCGTCAAAGTTCGCCAGGCCGTGTGCATCTTTCGGAAAATGCGCAGGAACCCAGTCAAGTATCACGCCGATATTTTTTCTATGCATATAATCTACGAAAAACATAAAGTCCTTCGGAGTGCCATACCGCGCTGTCGGCGCATAATATCCCGTCACCTGGTATCCCCAGGAGCCGTCAAACGGGTATTCCGCAATTCCCATCAGCTCTATGTGCGTATAACCCATGTCATTCACATAATCCGCCAGCAAAGGAGCGATCTCTCTGTAATTCATAAAGCCTTCCCCGGCGCCTTCTTTCTTTTTCCAGGAGCCAAGGTGGCACTCATAAATAGACATAGGCTTTGTGAGATGATTTTCTTTTTTCTTTTTATCAACCCACTCACTGTCTGTCCACTTAAATCCGCTCAGATCAGTGATTATCGATGCTGTCTCCGGCCTGTTCTGCGCCGCATTTGCGTATGGATCGGCCTTGTACAGCGCCTCCCCTTCTCTTGTGATGATAAGGTATTTGTAGCACTGGCCTTCCTTTGCGTCCGGCACAAACAGCTCGTAAACGCCGCCGTCAGAAACGGGCTTCATATCATACCCATATGCTTTCCATTCGTTAAAATCGCCTACGACATAAATCTCCTTCGCTCCAGGCGCCCACACTGAAAAATATACGCCCTCACGGCCATCTTTCACTGCCAGGTGCGCTCCCATTTTATTATAGATCTCATAGTGCGTCCCCTGGCCAAACAGATAGGTATCAACCTCTGTCAAAAAAATTTCTGTGGTATCTTTCTTCATGCAATCAACCTTCCCATATTTTATATTTACGTACAATTTATTTACTGATTATATCATATGTTTGGCTGAATTACCAGTCAAATCAAAATTTTATTACATTCAAATCTGCCGCCGCCATATAAACGGAAATCCCGGCTTTTTATTTTCCGCCATATCCTGCAAGGCCTGTCCGGATAATCTCCTTCCATTTAGGCGAGAACACATAATATGCCAGCATCATAACCATGCCAAAGCCGAAGCTTATCGGAAAACTCAGCATGACATAAGTGCCGTCAAAAAACTTTGCAATCAAATAAGCGCTCGGTATCCTGACCGCCCAAAGCATCAGGATATTTACTATTGTCGTGTACCGTATCAGTCCAACGCCGTTTACGATGCAGATAATGCCGTTAAAAATAGCGTACAGCCACTGGGATAAAAGCAAAATTACAACGTACCTGCTTGCATACATCAAAACCTGCTCGTCCTGGGAAAACCAGCGCAGGATAGGCATCCTGACTGAAATCACCAGCATTCCGGCCGCCAGCGTTACCAGGCCGGAAATTACAGGTATCTTAATATATCCCGCACGCAGCCTGTCAAAATTTTTTGCCCCGAAATTCTGTCCTGAAAATGTTGTTGCCGCAGAGGACAGCGCCGTAATGGCCACATTGGACAGGCCTGTAATCCTTCCTGCAACAGCCTGCCCGGCCATAAATGTAGAACCCTGGGAATTTACAAGCGTCTGCATCGCCACATGCCCCAGCGAGTACAGCGAATTGTTAAGCCCTATCGGCAGTCCGATGCCGATAATATTTTTAAGCTCGCTCTTAAAGATATGCCTTGGCAAAAATGTAAAATTAAGTTCCGGAAAACATTTCCGTATGTATATAATGCTGGCCAGCCATGACAGGAACATGGCAATGCTGGTGGACAGCGCCGCTCCTGTAACATCCATGCCAAAACCTGCAACAAACACCAGATCCAGGACTATATTTGCTATGCACGATACCACAAGAAACCAGAGCGAGGCCTTGCTGTCTCCTAATCCGCGCAAAATGCCGGCATTCATGTTATAACCGATATTGCCAAGCGTACCCAGAAATACGATCCGCGTGTAAGCGACAGCGGCATCCCAGGCATCTCCCGGAACGCTCATAAAACGCAGTATCAGCGGCGTCACAAATAAACCCACCACGCAAAGCGGTATTCCGCACATATAGACAAAAGAAATAGCCGTATCGCAGCTTTTATGCAATTTTTCTGAATCACCTGCGCCGACATACTGCGAAACCAGTATGGATACCCCTGTACCTATTCCAAGAAAAATGCACAGCAGGACTTCAACCGGCTGAGAGCTGGTTCCCACGGCTGCCAGCGAGGTGTCGCCGCAATATTTTCCGATTACCAGCGTATCAACTGTCGTATACATTTGCTGCAGGACATTTCCCAGAATAATCGGAAGCGCAAACAGCAAGACTTTTTTCATAATAGAACCGGTTGTCATATCAATTTTTTTGTTTTTACTCATGTCCATCTGCCCTCTTCATTTTTAAATTATAATATACCTTATAAAAATATGAAACAGAAAAATTAAGCAAATATATATTCTTTTTTAAGATAGTGTGATATACTTCTATAGAAAAATATATAATAGAAGCGTAGGTAACTTTTGCGCTATAATATACATGAAAGGGTACATGCTATGATTTACTATTTGGCCGGCGCCGATTCCATCAAAGAAATCACCTTTATAAGCGTGCTGTTTGCATTTGCGCTTACCTGCATTGCAATCATGCTGGGAAAAAATACGCTCCCGCGAGATGCCGGACGGGCCTATGCCATCAACGGCTCAAAGTCTGTCGGAAAACCCCGGGGCGCCGGCATAATTTTTATCCTGACGTTTGCGCTCTCATGCGTCCTGTTTATCAAGCTCGATGCTGAACTGATGATTTACCTTATATTGACGCTTGCCGCAATGCTCAGCGGATATTTGGACGACAGCTCCGCTACTCCATGGGGCGAACTGAAAAAAGGCCTGATTGACTTTGCGCTTGCATTGACAACAGCCTTTACTTACCTGCACTATAATCCTAATACCTTTGAGCTTTCATTTTTTAACGCGACCGTAACGCTCCATCCGGTGCTGTATGGCGCGCTGATCGTGCTTTTGATATGGGCAAGCATTAACGTGACCAACTGTTCCGATGGCGTTGACGGCCTTTGCGGAACGCTTTCAGCCGTCACGCTTATCACATGTTACGTTCTGTTCAAAGCTTTTGACACAGAACCTTTCTTCCGTCACGCCATGCTGCTTATGGTGGTTTGCATACTGGGATATCTGTGGTTTAACGCTTCGCCAAGCAAGCTTCTGATGGGTGATGCCGGCTCGCGCGCGATAGGCGCATTTATCGGTTTTGCTTTTTTAAAGCTGCATCATCCGCTGCTGTACATTCCAATGGCGCTGATGCTCATACTGGACGGCGGCCTCGGCCTGATTAAAGTGTCCTGCATGCGTTTCCTGCACCTGAATGTCATGCAGAACATACGTACCCCGATCCACGACCATATGCGCAAAAAACTTGAATGGTCCGATTCGCAGGTTGTGTTCCGTTTTGCAATAATCCAGATTGTCATCGGATTAGGCGTTATTTATGCGTTAGTCTAGCATTGTGCGGCATAATGGCTTTAATGTTTTTTCTTTAGCCGCTGCCGTATCTTTTCGGCGCCTTCATTGTCAGTCAGCTTAAATATCCTGACTGCATAATACTGCCCGTCATCTGTCGATTTTATACGGAAACGGCCTTTTATAAGGCCGTGCTCCTCACAGGAAAACAGGCCATAGTATACTTTTGGGTTTACAGAAAACCATTTAACGATGCGGCGCATCGTTTTTTTACATATAAAACATCTGCATGCGCGGACTTCCCTGTCTGACGCGGCAGCGTCCCTGCTGTTAAAACCCCTTGATATATATTTTCCGTATTCGCCAAAATTCAGATATATCTCGTCTTTCCTGCTGGCCGGAATCACACAGGTATCAACGCTCTTATACCTGCCAACCTTTTCCATATCAAGCTTTTCGAGTATTTTCGCGGCATACCGGGCATCATTGCCTGCCATATGGTATTCCTCCATCTGGCGTATCCCCTGCTCCTCTATCGCATGCTGCAGCGTAACCCTGCTGTCGCCGTCTGAATAGCACAGGCTGTACAGCTTCTGCAGATCGTAGAATAAGAACGGATGCGGAAATGAATGCTTCACATGGTAATAGCGCATATTCCGCTGCAGTTCCGGCAGATCGCAGGAACCCCATGTGCAAAATATATAATCTTCGCCGCACCACTCTAAAAAATCACGCGCCACTGCCTGAAAAGGCTTCCCCTTTGCTTCCAGCATTTTCATGTCAATATTAAGTATTTCTTTAATTTTCTGATGCAGCTTTTTGTATGTCTGAGGGCATACAAAACGGTCAAACTCCGATACGGTCTCAAACTGCGCATTCATTTTTACAGCGCCAATCTGTATGATCTCAAACGGAAGCCCCTCCTGTTCGTCAGCTTTCCCTGTCGGACTTTGGTTCCATTCCAGATCCAGCACAATATAATTCATAATTATACGCTATTTCCTTTAACTATTAATAAGATTCGGAACGGCTGCCGCCGCCCTTCCGGCTTATTATATCATTTTACGCAGCCGCTGCATAGATGTTTAACCATTGAATGGTTTAGCCATTGAAATGGTTTAGCCATAGAATGGTTTAGCCAAACGTTTGGTTTAGCCAGATGAATCAGATGCCGGCTTATTTGCCGCACATTTTTTTAACCGTTTATTTTTATATCTGTCATAAAGCATTAACTGCTGTTTTTATGCGTTCCAGCGCTTCTTTTAAAATACTCCTGCTCGTTGCGATGTTAATCCTTTCAAATCCTTCTCCTGCTTTTCCGAAAATAGCGCCGCTGTCAAGCCATAATTTTGCCTTATTCAAAATAAGGTCTTCCAGCTTTTCCCCGTCAAGCCCAAGTCCCCTGAAATCCAGCCATACAAGGTATGTGCCTTCCGGCTCTATCAGTTTGACCTGCGGCAGTTCTTTGCTCAGGTATTCCCTGACAAATTCCAGGTTATCCTGCAGATATTCCCTGACTGCTTCCAGCCATTCTCCGCCATAACGGTATGCAGCTTCACAAGCTACAATGCCCATCGTATTAAGCTGGTTGTACCCTGCTGCCGCAATCTGCTTTTTTACCGCATGGCGCAGTTTCCTGTCCGGAATGATGATGTTGGAGATCTGAAGTCCGGCAAGGTTAAATGTCTTAGCCGGTGATGTGCATAATATGCAGTTATTTTGCAAACGCTCATCGACATTTAAAAGAGATGTATGTTTATATCCCTTAAATGTAAAATCCTGATGAATTTCATCGCTTACTATTACAACATTATATTTTATGCAGATATCCGCTATTTTTTGCAGTTCTTCCTCAGTCCACACACGCCCAACCGGATTATGAGGACTGCAGAAAAGAAATAACCTTACATGATTTTCTGCAATTTTCTTTTCCAGATCTTCAAAATCAATATGATATTTTCCGTCTTCCCCAAGCACCAGGTCATTGCTGACTATCCGCCTGTTATTATCCTCAATGACTTCTGTAAACGGGTAATAAACCGGCTGCTGGATCAGTACGGCGTCATTTTCGCCGGTGCAGGCCTTTACAGCCATAGCCAGCGCAAAAACTACTCCCGGCGTTTTTACAAGCCATTCATATCTGATATGCAAGCCGTGTTTTTTTTCAAGCCATCCGGCTGCTGCTTCAAAATACCGCTCGCCCGTCTCCGTATAGCCAAATATCCCATGGTCAATACGCTTATGCAGTTCGTCCAATATGCAGCTTGATGTTTTAAAATCCATGTCAGCCACCCATAACGGCAGCACATCTTTAGGTTTTCCGCGTTTTTCCGCAAAGTCATATTTCAGGCTGTCCGTTCCATTTCTGTTGACTGTTTCATCAAAATTAATATTTTTTTCAGCCATGTTGACCTCCATTTTCATCTGCGGCAGCACCCGGCTTATATGAATTGACAGCCTGCCTGAGATCCGCAATCAGATCTTCCTTATCCTCAATGCCTGCGGACAGGCGGAGGACGCTGTCAGTAATTCCATTTGCCAGCCGCACATCTTCAGGCACATCAGCATGCGTCTGAGTACACGGGTATGTGAGCAGTGTTTCCACGCCGCCAAGGCTTTCTGCAAAAGGTATAAGCCTGGTATGTTTTAATATATGGCACGCAAGTTCTTTGCTCTCAACCTCAAAGGTTATCATAGATCCAAATCCCCTTGCCTGCTTCCTGCATATTTCATATCCATCGGTTCCCTTAATCCCAGGATAATAAACTTTCTTGACCCTTGGCTCATTTAGCAGGAACTCAACAATAGCTTTGGCATTTTCCTGCGATTTTTCCATGCGCAGAGGAAGCGTCTTAATTCCTCTGAGTATCAGCCAGCTGTCCATAGGAGCAAGCCCCGATCCTACTGTCTTTATGATAAACCGCAATTTTTCAGAAATCTCCTGTGAATTTGTAACAACAAAACCGGACAGCGTGTCATTGTGGCCGCCAAGGAATTTTGTGCCGCTGTGTACGACAATGTCTGCCCCAAGCTCCAGCGGATTCTGGAAATATGGCGACAAAAATGTATTGTCCACAATCAGAAGCAGATTATATTTTTTTGCTATTTCTGACATTTTCCGGATATCCACGACATTCATCATCGGATTAGTCGGCGTTTCAATGAAAATTGCTTTTGTGTTCTTCTGTACAAAGCTTTCCACATTTTCACGGCTGCAATTAATATGCGAAAATGTAATGCCGTTTTTTTCGCTGATGTTGTTAAAAAGCCTGATGCTTCCCCCATAAAGGTCTGCATCGGTAATTAAATGATCGCCCGGCTTAAATATTTCCATCAATGCAGTGATGGCTGCCATGCCGCTTGAAAAAGCAAGCGCATCGCATCCTTTTTCAAGAGAAGCAACCACTTTTTCCAGCTGCTGCCTTGTCGGGTTCTGCAATCTTGAGTAATCAAAGCCGGTGCTTTCCCCTACCCCCTGATGTGCATATGTAGCAGTTTGATAAATCGGGAAGCTGATTGCTCCTGTCGGCTCCCCTGCGAGTTTTTCCCTGTTTCCATAAATACATTTTGTTGCAAATTGAAATTCCATATTTATACCCTCGTTCTATAACTTTGTTTAAATGTTGTTCATGCTGTTATTATAAGCTTCCCGCGGTTTTTTGGCTAATACCTATAATTTATCTATAGTTATAACAAGGATTTATAACTCATTCAACTTGTGCTTAGGGGGAACTATTATACTCATTTGCACGAAGTAAGGACGGACATGATTTTTCTGATAACGTCAGGCATTCCTTTTCTCCATAAATATTTCTTTATCATTTTTATCTGCCTCAAATTTATCAGAAGATATCCTTATAAGCTCCGTTCCTACCGGATTATCTATATAATTCCAAATACCCGGGTCTAATTCATATACTTCATGCAAACTCACTAATGCAATATTTTTATAATCATTATAATATTCATTGTCTTCATTGCCTGCCAAAAAAGACCAGCCGCTATCATTTTCATTTACAGGCTCATCTCTGCGCATATATCCGACTTTCCAGCCTTCTTCTAATAATTTTTTAGAAAGATATGCAGTTTTATTTAATAATTTGAATCTATTTTTAATTGGTTTACTATATTTTTCCGCATCTTGAAATTCTTTTATTTTTTCATCGTTTATCTCTGCATTTGTATTGATTTTATCTATACTTGCATTCCAAATTTTCTTATCATCTGCTTCATTTTTTAATATTACGGCCAGATTAAATAATTCGTTTTCTTCAACTTTTATTGAAGTTTGTAATTCTTTAATAACTTTTTTACCTTTATCTCCATAAATATATATTACTGCTCCGCCATCGGCATAAATTGACAGCTTTACCGCTCCCAGATTTTGTTCATCATTGTAAAATACCATAAAACCCGGCAAATGCTCATTAACATACCAATCAAATTCAGTTCCATTTGCTCCGTTCATATAATAAACCGTGCCGTTCTCTTCTAAATCGCTTTGTTTTACATCTGGCAAATATTCATTTATGTTATGTTTTATTATTTCTTTTATTTCATTTAAAATTCTATTCATAAACTATTCCTCCCTGGTTGGACTGGCTAGACCCAAATTCGCGCATGTACCGGTCAATAAAACGGCATCTTATCTTATTTCCACATGGCCGGTATAGTAATTGTAGCATAGGTTTTACTTAAATAAGATACATAAATTTCCAATTTTTCCAAGTTCGGATTGCCATCTTCATCAAAATTCGGGCCAAATACATTTCCTGCGGCAAATGCAATCATTACAGGACCCCAATGGTTTGACGTCATTTTGGGATTTGCGCCACCCGGAATGATGCCCACATCACCGCTATAATATATTTTACCTGTAAAAGTAAGGTAATCGTCATGAGGCAGTTTTTTCATGATATCAAAATATAAATTAAGCAAATAAGGGTTTTTTTCAGAGAAGTCATACCCTTCCGTTTTGTTTGTGATCTCCATTGTCGCAAACGCCAGAGCAGAAGTATCATCCCTGAATTTGTACTGATTAATCATAAAAGTTGATATATCCGGCGCATCGCCTTTTCCTCCGGCTTTTTTCCACGCTCTATTGAGGTTTTCTATATCGTTTGCCTTAATCCATTTCCAAATTTCAATTTTACCTCAGCGGTAAAACCATTCCTGTCCGTAATTTCAAATGTATAAGTCGTTCCAGGCCAAATCTGCTCATCAATTTTTTCATTCTCAATGCGTTCCATCTCAGCAACGCTTTCATCAACATCACTAATTGCTGTTGACAGGGATTGCCTAATCTGGCTAACCATATCATAGGCATTACGAAGATTTGTAAGTTCTGCCTGGCTTTTTTCTTCATTTCCAGAAGAAATGGCGTATTTTTCATATTGCTTAGCTTTTTCTATGCTGTCCGACAGCGACTCAAGAACCGAGGCATCCGCTACTGCCGATTCAGAGGTGTTTTGAAGCTTGTTCTCTGCCTCGGCAATAAGCAGCTCCAAATCACCCTCTTCACTTTGAAGTTCACTATAAAGGTCATTATATTCCTTTTCTACAGGCGATGTGCTTTCTAATGCAGAGCCGCTTTCTGAAGCAGAACTGCCTGCACTTTTTCCGCATCCCCCTGCTATTGCTAAAATCATCGTTGCCAGTACTATTATAATCTGTTTTTTCATGGTAAGTTCTCCTTGCAGATAAGTTTAGTATAAATGCATGCTTCGCAATCAATAAGATAATTTTTTTCAGTGTACACGTCAAGTGTTTTTATTTAAATTCTTAAATTATTTTCTGCCGTTAAAAAATGGCGCTTAACTCCAAAGAAAACGGCATAACCCGCAAGCTACGCCGTTTCCCTAAAACAATTTTATGCAGTTCTATGAGTGCTGCCCTAATTGCACAGCACTTTTATCTTTTTATGATTCTTAATATTCTTTACGCTTTACTGCTGTTTACCGGTTTTCCTGCAAAGAAGCGCCAGGCCTGTCAAACCGGCAGCACATAAAGCTATCCACATGAACAGATAATTTACATCTGCTGTTTTTGGCGAATCATCGTCCGTATCTTTGTCAGCCGGAGCAGCGGTCGGCTCATCAGCCGGCGTCGTTGTCGGCTTGTCAGCTGGCGTCACAGTCGGTTCAGTTGGCGTCACGGTTGGCGCAGTTGGCGCATCTTCGCTAACCGCCACCATAAATGTCGATAATTTATCGACCGTTATAGACACATTTCCTGAACTATCAACCGTTCCGTTATGTTTTATAATTTCTTCACCATGAAGCTGATAAACAACTGCCTGCTTTCCGGAATATTCCCTGCCTGCTGGCAGAGACAGCTGTATGGAACCGAAATTGTCCGTAAGCTCCTGCTGCTTTTGGCCTATCTGCATCAGCATGCTGATTTCAAAAGAAGCAACTGTCTCATAACCATTTTCCAATTCCTTTTTCAGCGTTTCTACTTTTTCCGGTACTGCTGTTTCCTGCTTTACGGTAACATTTACATTTTCATTCTTTATATCATTTTCATATTTTTTCAGGTTTAGGCCTTTTGTATCGACATTAAGCGAATCATCTGTATCGTCCTTGACTTCGAATTTTACTTCTGACTCCCGTGTATCCGTCTGTCCGCAGCCATGATCACACTCTGCTGTTTCAGTATTGTCGCCGTTCCATACATATTTTGTAAATGCATGGCCAAGAGCTGGCTTGCCCTGAACATTTTTCGTGTCTGTAATAACAGTGCCATCAGAAAATGCCGCTGTAGCCGTATAAACCAATTCGCCTGCCTGTGTACATGTGGCTGCCGTCTCTTTAACCTTTACAGATGCAGCAAGCGTTTCCGTATGTGTCGGATCATTTGCACATGTGCGCTTCACAGATGCACTTGAATAATCATTTGACCATTCTATGGCTGCATCCCATTTATGTCCGAAAGCTGCAATGTCCTGCTTTTGCGTTTCACCGCACTTGGAACAATTTCTCTCCTCTGTGCCCGTTGTCGTGCAGCCTGCTTTCTGTGTAACATGCCATTCTGTCCAGGAGTGGCCTGTCGCCGGAATTACAAGGCTATTCAAATCCGTAATCTCAAGACTGCCATTTTTATCGCTGAAATACTTGCCGCATTTACTGCATGTATAATATTCCTGCTTGCCTTCTGTTACGCATCCGGCTTCAACCTTCTCATTGAGTGTCATAACATGCGTGTGATCCAGCTTTGGAATGGCTGTATCCTTGCTGCGGACAAATCCGCACACGGAGCATTCTTCATGCTTCAAGCCTTCTTCCTGCTCTGTTGCTGCCTTGTCTACTTTCCATTCAAATGCATGCTCAACAACTTTATCCTTTGAACCATCTTCCTCGCATACATGCCAGTGGCCTGACTCATCTGACTTCCATTCGCTGCCATAAACATGCTCATGAAGAACTGTAACCGAACAGGTGTCTGTATATCCTCCATCTTCCGTCGTTACCGTTATATCAGCTGTTCCGGCGCCGACTGCTGTAACAAGGCCATCCTGGCTTACCTGCGCCACCTGCTCATTGCTGCTTTTGTATGTAACATTTTTATTTGTGGCATCAGATGGAGTAACATCTGCTTTCAGCTGATGCGTTTCTCCTTTTTTCATCTCCAGTGATGGAACATCAAGCTCAACTCCGGAAACATTCACCGGCGAAACCAATTCAAAAAAGTTGACTGTATACTGAATTGTGGTGCTGCTGCCAATATTCACTGTTACGGTATACGTATCGCCCGCCTGAATGCTGATATCTTTCGGACGGAAAATAATAGCTCCCGGCGATCCATAACCTTCCTTGCTGATATACAATTCTCCATCTGAGCTCCCGCTGGCAAAGTTCCATGCCTGCCCGTCAGCCTTTCGCTCAAGCTTGACGGATACATCGCCTATATTGCTGTAGCCGAGCGACAGCGACCATGGATAATTGTTTTCAAAATACTGTATCGGCATTTCCTGAGCCGGCCATGCCACATAAACATCCTGTGGTATGCTAAAAATATTATGTTTAATATATGTTGCCGAATATTTCAGCGTACCCTGCAGCGTTGCTCCAAATCCGACCTCCGCCAGCGCAGGACTCAAAAACCAGCGCCTGTGTCCTACCCTGTCAATATTGGACTCATCCTCGTCAGCGCACCAGCCTGTGATGATATCTGAATTTAAGCTTGGAACCATTCCTCTGCTGTAAGCAATATTGGAACTGCCAGCTGCATCATACCCCTGATTATAAAGGTCATCATATTTACTGTCTGACAGCACGCTCGGACGATCCGGGTAATGGCTAAGCGTATCGTTTAAAAAGTTTAGGAGCGTGCCCTTTGATGCCAGCTGCGCATATTCTTCATTGTGCGTTACTTCTCCCACGCCTGCAATATAACGAACCTGGTTCAGCATATTAAGCGCCGAGTTAATTGTTTTCTCTGACAAGACGCCCGGAGCATACGGCTCAGCGAGCGATGGTTCCGTCTGGTACTCGATCTCCTGCGTCAGCAGCGCCGGATGTGCGTTGACATACGCCTGAACTTCATCCTGGCTGCGGTGCTCTACACCCAAACCTGACGCTGTACTGACAGCTGCCGGTTCACCCTGATTAGTGTCTTCGCCTGCCGCCATAGCTGGCATATTGACCGCTCCAACTACCATAAACAGAGCCATCAGCAGCGCGAGACACTGTTTACATGTCCTGCTCATAATTTTTACCTCCCTATAAAGAATTTAGAATACTGCAGTTTTCTCTCAAAAATAAATCACTGCAAGTTAAATTGTATGTTAATAATATAACGGCAACATCTGCAAGTCAAGAATAATAACACCGGCCATATTTTGCCGGAATTTCCGCATTTTGTATTTTGTCTGTGCCAAAAGCCATGCTGCGCCAGCAGCGCTATTGCGTTTGACTGTTTCAGGCAGGATATGATAAACTGTAAAGAGTTTTAACCGTATGACAGACGCGCTATATAAGATTTTAAAATAAGTTCAGGAGGCCTCTTATGAACTATGATTTTGATGCCATTATCAGCCGGCGCAGCAGCACTTCGCTTAAATGGGACGTAGCTGAAAATGAACTGCCCATGTGGGTAGCAGATATGGACTTCCAAACGGCTCCGGAGATACGTGAGGAAATGCAAAAAATACTCAGCCATGGCATTTTCGGTTATTCGTCCGTGCCAGACAGCTGGTATTCCGCCATTCAGCACTGGTGGATAAACCGCCACAATTTTTCCATAAAAAAAGACTGGCTTGTATTTTGTACCGGCGTTGTTCCAGCTATCTCCTCTGTTGTCCGCAAACTGACAACAGCAGGCGAAAAAGTTTTGATTCAGACGCCTGTTTACAATATTTTTTTCAATTCCATTATAAATAACGGAAGGATTGTGCTGGAATCTCCGCTGAAATACAGCAGCGGCAGCTATTCTGTCGATTTTACGGATCTTGAAAGCAAACTTTCCGACCCTCAGACAAGCCTGATGATCCTGTGCAACCCTCACAACCCAATTGGAAAAATCTGGGACAAAGAGACTCTTGCCCATATCGGGCGCCTGGCTGCCAGAAATCATGTAACTGTAGTTTCTGATGAAATACACTGCGACCTTACGGATCCCGGAAGTTCCTACACTCCGTTTGCTTCTGTCAATGAAGAATGCAGAAATAACAGCATTACCTGCATTGCGCCGACAAAAGCCTTTAACCTGGCAGGCCTGCAGACGGCAGCTGTATTTATCCCTGACTCTGTTCTTCGGCATAAAGTTTGGCGCGCTCTCAATACTGATGAAGTCGCCGAGCCGAATATTTTTGCCATTCCTGCCGCCGTGGCAGCTTTTACAAAGGGGACTGACTGGCTTGACAGCCTGAGGGCATATCTGTTTGAAAATAAGCAGGCAGCTGCGGCTTTCCTTAAAAACCGCCTGCCTCAGGTAAAACTTGTTCCTTCTGAAGCTACGTACCTGCTGTGGCTGGATTGCAGCAGTTTTTGCCGCGAC
>CANRBP010000017.1 GCA_947628875.1 uncultured Lachnospira sp. | reverse complement strand
CTGTCGCCTTCCTGGCCGCCCATCGTTGCATAAAATACAGTTTCCTTTACCAGAACTGTACCCCTGTCGCCTTCCGAGAGAGCATCAGCTATCTCCTCGCCTGTAGTCAGGACAGTGACCTCAGAAGTATTTTCAAATCTGTCATATCCTACAAAGGCGCTTGTGATCTCCGCAGGTATCTCATCATATACTGTCGCATCCGCGCCCATGTAATTGGTCGTCTTGCGCGCCTCGCGAGCCATCTTGCGCTGCTCGTCCATAGCTTTTGAAAAACCTGCCTCATCTACGCCGATCTGCTTTTCCTGCAAAATCTCCTTTGTAAGATCAAGCGGAAAACCATACGTGTCATATAGCTTAAAGGCATCCTCTCCTGAAAGCTCCTTCAAACCCTTTGCGGCCAGATCTGCCTCCATGTCTGCCAGTATGCTCAATCCCTGATCGATCGTTTTGTTGAACTTATCCTCTTCCTTGGAGATGACTTCATAAATAAAATCTTTTTTCTCTTCAAGCTCCGGATAACCGTCCTTTGAGCCTTCAATTACCGTGCTGCAAAGCTCGGTCAAAAATCTGCCCTTGATGCCGAGCAGGCGGCCATGACGCGCCGCGCGCCGCAGAAGGCGCCTCAGCACATAACCCCTGTCTACATTGGACGGCATAATCCCATCGCTGACCATAAATGTCACCGAACGGATATGATCAACTATAATACGGATTGAAATATCCTTTTTTTCATCTTTCTTATATTCAACGCCTGCCATCTCACAAACCTTGTTTTTCAAAGCTTGTAGCGTATCCACATCGAAAATGGAATCCACATCCTGGACAACAACGGCCAAACGCTCAAGTCCCATGCCCGTGTCAATATTTTTCTGCGCCAGATCTGTATAGTTGCCCTTTCCGTCATTATCAAACTGTGAAAATACGTTGTTCCACACTTCCATATACCGGTCACAGTCGCAGCCGACTGTACAGCCCGGTTTGCCGCAGCCGTACTTTTCGCCGCGGTCATAATAAATTTCGGAACACGGGCCGCACGGACCTGCGCCATGCTCCCAGAAATTATCCTCCTTTCCGAAACGGAAAATACGCTCCGGCGCTATGCCTATTTCATTCTTCCATATATCAAACGCTTCATCATCATCCTGGTACACGGACGGATAAAGACGGTCCGCAGGCAGTCCGACAACTTCTGTCAGAAATTCCCATGACCACTGGATAGCCTCTTTCTTAAAGTAATCGCCGAAAGAAAAATTGCCGAGCATCTCAAAAAATGTGCCGTGCCTTGCTGTTTTTCCTACATTCTCAATATCGCCGGTACGTATGCATTTCTGACAGGTTGCAACCCTTCTTCTTGGCGGTATCTCCTGCCCGGTAAAATATGGCTTTAGCGGAGCCATGCCTGAATTGATGATCAATAAACTTTTATCATTATGTGGAACGAGCGAAAAGCTTTTCATTTTCAAATGCCCCTTGCTCTCAAAAAAATCAAGGAACATCCTTCTCAGCTCGTTTACGCCTCTGTACTGCACTTTACTTTCCTCCTGGTTCCATTAATATGCATGACAGTTATTCTGCGGTGCCGTCAGTCTCGCTGACAGCTTTCTTTGCCGCCTTCTTTGCATCCGAATGCATCCTCAGCCGTCCGCCGATCATGACGCCGACAACAAGCAGAAGCAGCATTATGATAAACTTAGCAGCTTCATATAAAATCTCACCCGGCAACAAACCAATCAAACCAATCATAATATTACGCCTCCATTCTGAACATTCCGTAATCTGGCACGCGGTCACGCACCTGATTATTGTATTTTACCATTTTTTTTCACTGTTTTCAACGCCTAACCATTTGGAAGTTCCGCATTTTGTATTTTAAATGTGTCAAAAAGGCATTTAAAATACAAAATGCGGAAACCAGGCTAATCATAGATTTTGCGCCGGACTCAGTCCATAAGCCAGATGCCTTTGTCCATAAAGTACATTGCCTGACGCTGTGCAGCCTCGACAACTTCCTCATCGTAACCTATCAATTTCAACAGCTTTATGGCATTGCGCGTTGTTGCAGGACCTTTTAGCAGCCTGTAATTGAATGTCACGTCATCTTTAGTCACTTCCTCCTGGAAATGATAATTGTCATAGAACTTGTCAAGTATAGCCGTCAGTTCAATATCATGCGTTGCCGCAAAGCATAGCACATTGCGGTAGCGCAGGCTCTTTAATATCTCCGAAGACGCTGCGATACGCTCAACTGTGTTTGTTCCGCGCAGCACCTCATCTACAAAGCACAGCACCGGCATCGCATCCTTTGCCGCAACCGCATCAAGTATGCGCTTGATAGATTTGATCTCAACAATATAATAGCTGTTCTGTTTGTCAAGATCATCTCTGAGCGACATTGAGGAGTATATCCTGAAAAACGGCGCCGTATAGCTTTTTGACACGCTTGTATAAATTGCCTGAGACAAAATGGCATTTATGGCGATCGTCTTTAAAAATGTCGATTTGCCTGATGCATTTGATCCTGTGAGCAGTATATGTTTTGCCGCATTCAGCGAATTGGCGACCGGTTTCTCCACAAGAGGATGAAAGACATCAGACACCTGTATCGCTGCGCTGCCGCCTGTTTTTAAATCCGGCCTGCTCCAGTAATCAAGCTGCCTCCTGAATGAAGCTACACAGATTGCAGCTTCCAGCCTGCCTAACCTCTCCATCAGCCCGTATACCTGCGCCTCGCATTTTCCGAGCTTGCGTATCATCTGGTTAAATTTGATAAGATCAACATGAGTCAGCATACGCACATAATCCAGCAGCATCTCCCACAAAGATCCGTCTACATTGCCTGATGCCAGCAGTCCTGAGTTTCTGGCAATGTCCGAAAAAGCGGCTGCACTCTCCCTGAAATAACTGTTGTAGCTTTCCAGTTCTTTATAGCCGAACTGTTCAAGCTTCTGGGCAGCAGAAACCATTTTTACAAGCTGCGTGACACAGATAAAATAAGGCTCAACCTTTGCTTTATACCGGTAATAGGTGATGATCGTAAAGGTTACAGCCAAAATCACCAGTCCGATCCCGACAAGCGCATCAATCGCAAAGCAGACAATAAACGATGCAATCAGGCAGGCAATCGCAAAATAGTGCAGAAGGTTGCTGCCGGCCTCCAAATCTACCAGCAGTCCTATATAATCACTGGCTGCGAGATGCCTTGTAAAACCCATGTCCACATATGTCCTCTGGATCTTCATACGCTCCTTCTCATGCCCGTCAAAGTATTCCGCAAGCCTGTCCAGTTCTTTAAGCTGATTGATGTCGTTGCATGGCATCCTCAGCATTTTGTAAAGATATTCCTGTCCTATAGATGAATTGGCGGTATTCATGCGTTTATACAGCGCATCCATTCCAAGATCGTTCCATGTGATATCATCTATCACAAAGCCGCCTTTTTCGCTGCAATCCTCAAAATAATGGGCAATATTTTCGTATGAGTCTTCATTATATTTGCGCCTTGAAGGCTTACCCCAGCTGTCGCGAAGCCTCTTTTCAATCTTAGCCTCATATTTACGCCTGCTGTCAACAGCTGCGTAAACTGCTGCCGCAATAAAACAGGCAAATACGATTATGATCTTTATGTCCATTTTTATTTCCTTCCACGTTATAAAGCTGCTGTCTCCAATGCCAGTTCGATCATCTGCGTGAAACCTGTCTGGCGTTCCTGTGGAGTAAGAGATCCTCCAAGGTAAAGGTGGTCGCTGACAGTGAGCATGCACAGGGCATGTTTCCTGAGTCTTGCCGCATTCATATACAGTGCGGCCGCTTCCATTTCCACGGCAAGCACGTTCATTCTGCGCCACCCGTCATTAACATCAGGCGAATCCTGGTAAAATACATCTGAGGACAGTACATTTCCGACAACAGCCCTTATGCCGCGCTCAGCGGCAAGCTTTGCGGCGCGTTCAAGCAGCCCGAAATCAGCTATTGGAGCAAATGTACCTGCCAGATTGTACTGTGCGGCATAATTGGAATCCGTACAGGCGCCCATGGCAATCACAAGGTCATGCAGGCGGACATCTTCCGAGAGCGCGCCCGCTGAACCGATGCGTATGATATTTTCAACATCATATTCAGAAAACAGCTCATAACTGTATATGCCCATGGACGGCATACCCATGCCGCTTCCCATAACAGATATCTCCCTGCCGCCGTACCTGCCTGTATATCCCAGCATGTTGCGTACCTGATTAAACTGCCTGGCATCTTCAAGATAATTTTCTGCAATATATTTCGCCCGCAGCGGATCACCCGGCAGCAGAACCGTTTTGGCGATATCGCCCTTTTTTGCTTCGTTGTGTGGTGTTGGCATTTTTTCTCCTTTATGCTGCAATTATATATTTCCGGCGGTTACTTGCCCGGGTATCTGATAACGGCATCTACATCGTAACCTGACAGCTGTTCCCGTCCTTTTAATCCTTCCAGTTCAATGAGGAACGCAATCCTGACTACTTTTGCGCCAAGCTCCTCAACAAGCTTGATTATAGCTTTTGTCGTACCGCCTGTTGCTATAAGGTCATCAACGATAACAACGCGCTGTCCGGGACGCAGCGCGTCCTTGTGCATCTCAATAACAGCAGTGCCGTATTCGAGTTCATACTCCTCCGAGATAGTCTCGCATGGCAGCTTGCCTTTTTTGCGCACCGGCACAAACGCTTTATGCATATTATATGCAACAGGAACGCCAAATATAAAACCTCTTGACTCCGCTCCAACCACAACGTCAAAATCCGCGCCCTCACATATCTTCTGGATTCCGTCCACAGCAAGCTGCAGTCCCTGCGCATCCTGAAGGACGCTTGTAATATCTCTGAAAATAATCCCTTTTTCCGGAAAATCTGGAATGCTCCTCACATAATCTTCAAGTTTTTTCATCATGTACCCTCCGTATTTTTTGTTTGCCGGCGGCAGCACGGATGCCGCCAGTCATGTAACCAAACTGTCATGTATATCATAATCCACCGTGCCCTTTTATTCAAGCATATTATTTGTTGGAGTTGCCGCATTTTGTATTTTAAATGCGGCAACTCAAGAGTATTATTTGATCTGTTTACACGATCAGGCATACAAGTCCTGAATTTTCATTCATGACCTTCTCAAGCGTAGAACCGATTTTTTCCATGCTTTCCGGCGTCATATTATGCGTTTTTTCATGAATGCCGTCATTGACTATCTGCTCTATCGTTTTGCCGAAAATATTAGTCTCCCATATGCCCTGCGGATTATCCCTGGCGTTGTCCTTTATATATTCGATTAAGTCGTCCGCCTGGTTTTTTGTGCCGACAATCGGCGCTATCTCCACATTTATGTTAGTCTTCAGCATATTTATAGACGGCACCTGCGCGCGTATCTTAACGCCATATTTATTGCCGTTTTTAATAACAAGCGGCTCCTCAAGCGTGATATCATCCCTGACTGGCGTTACAACGCCAAATCCGCTAAGCGAGACATCTGAAAGAGCATCCTTTACCTTGTCAAACTCCTGTTTTTTAGCAGAAAGCTCGCGTATTATGCTTATAAGTTCATATTCATTGCTGATCGGCGTGCCCGTCAGTTCGCTCAGCACATCATAATAAATATTCGGCTTCATCGCCACCTCAAGCCTGACGCAGCCGTCTGCCATGTTGATGTCAGATACCGCCATGCTGTCTATATATTCGCCGTACTCCTGCGGCAGGCTGCCCTTTATGTCTTTAATATATGTAAAACCGTCTATGATTTTTGACGCAGCTTCTATGATTTCTTTTTTAAGCCAGTGATCTTCCGGCAGCATTTCCATCCACTGAGGCGCAAAAAAATCAATTTCGGTAATCGGAAATTCCAGCAGGACATTTTGCAAGATGTCCGTAATATCCTCCTTGCGGAGCTGATCGCAGTTAACCGGAAGCACTGTCACATTGTATTTTGCAGAAAGCTGCTGCGCAAGCTGCGCTGTCTCTGCCGAGTAAGGCCTGGAACTGTTGAGAAGCACGATAAACGGCTTATGGATAGCGTCCAGTTCGCGTATGGTTCGCTCCTCAGCAGGCACATACTGCTCCCTGGCTATGTCCGAAAATGAACCGTCCGTTGTCACAACTATGCCGATGGTTGAATGCTCCTCTATTACCTTTTTAGTCCCTATCTCCGCCGCTTTTGTAAATGGTATTTCAGCCTGTGACCATGGCGTTTTGACCATACGTTCCCTGTCATTTTCAATATGTCCTGATGCGCCATCAACCATAAAACCAACGCAGTCGATAAGCCGGACTTTGACGCGTATTCCTTCCACCGGGCAGATAAGCGCCGCCTCGCTTGGCACAAATTTAGGCTCTGTTGTCATGATAGTAGTCCCTGCGGCGCTCTGCGGCAGTTCATCACGAGTCCTTGCCTTTAAATGCTCGTTTTCCATTTCCGGTATGACAAGCAGATCCATGAACCGCTTTATAAATGTAGACTTACCGGTGCGGACAGGGCCTACGACCCCCAAATAGATCTCTCCGCCGGCGCGCAGCTGGATATCCCTGTAAATATCAAAACTGCCCTGCGGCGTTCTGTTTGCTTTGTTTTCCATACAAAAACCTCCTGCATATACTGTTAAATGTATATGCAGGAGGCAGTCCCCCTATGCTGTTTTTAAGCGTTATCCTGCTTAAATCAGGCTCTCATAGAGCTTTGTGATGTCTTCAACGCTCGTTTCCTTCGGGTTGCCCGGACGGCATGCATCATCATAAGCGGACTGTGCAAGGAACGGGATATCCTCAGGCTTTACGATATCTTTCAGATCCTTAGGTATGCCGACATCTTCAGCCAGCTTCTTGACCGCATCAACTGCCGCTTTCCTGTATTCTTCCTGAGTCATCGACTCCGTGCCGGATACGCCCATTGCTTTCGCGATATCGCGGTATTTCTCGCCTGTAGCCTCAGCGTTATATTCCATAACTGTAGGCAGGATAATAGCATTTGCAATGCCATGAGGCGTATCATACAATGCGCCAAGCGGATGAGCCATGGAATGGACAATGCCAAGTCCTACGTTTGAGAAGCCCATGCCTGCGATATACTGGCCAAGCGCCATGCCTTCTCTGCCTTCAGGCGTATTTTCAACTGCGCCGCGAAGGTTCTTTGCGATTATCTCAATAGCTTTAATATGGAACATGTCAGACAGTTCCCATGCGCCTGCCGTGATATAGCCTTCAATCGCATGAGTGAGCGCATCCATGCCAGTTGCAGCTGTCAGTCCCTTTGGCATTGAACTCATCATATCAGGGTCAACAAATGCAACAACCGGTATATCTTTCGGATCTACACATACCATCTTGCGGTTTTTTTCTGCATCTGTAATAACATAATTGATAGTTACCTCCGCTGCCGTTCCGGCCGTTGTAGGCACGGCGAGGATTGGCACGCACTTGTTCTTTGTCGGCGCAACGCCCTCAAGGCTTCTGACATCGGCAAAATCCGGATTGTTGATAATTATGCCGATAGCCTTTGCAGTATCCATGGAAGAACCGCCGCCGATGGCAACAATATAATCTGCACCAGACTTCTTGTAGCTTTCAACGCCATTCTGGACATTCTCAATGGTCGGGTTAGGTTTAATGTCTGAGTACAGCTCATATGCAAGACCTGCACCTTCCAGTACATCCAATACCTTTTTTGTCACGCCAAATTTTACAAGATCCGGATCCGAGCATACAAATGCCTTTTTGAATCCTCTGGACTGAACCTCGTCCGCAATCGCATTGATCGCGCCCGAACCGTGATAAGAAGTCTCGTTCAAAATAAACCTGTTTGCCATAATTAATAAACTCCTTTCAATGACATAAATTTTACGAGTTCAGCTTTCGCTGATATGAATTAATTGTACCACATTCTCCCATTAAAGTACAAGCATTTATACATCTGGCTCATCAAATTCAACAAGAACGTAATATCCCCGCTTCGTCTCGCCTACTTCGCACACGATGCCGGTGCGCGATCTGAGCCTTTGCGGCGTTGCGTAATTGCCTGACATAGCAACAGCCGGCTCGATCGTATAGTAATAGCTGCCCGGCAGCCTTCCCTCTGTTATTTCCACCTGATCCCCGGCCTTGACAAGTCCGGGTCTGCTCATTGTAAAATCCATCCGGCGCATGGCGCACCTCCTTTCCTCTGCCGATGCTACAGATTCAGCCTTTCAAGGCATTTCAGAGTGTATTCTGATACTTTCTTTTTCAGATAAATATGTTCCTCAGCTTCAAGCAGCGCGTCTTTCTCAAGTATCTGCCCGGCAGCCTCTGCGGCCGCTTTCAGCGTGTTTGAATCCGCATATATATCCGCGATGCCGAAATCAAAATCGCCGCTCTGCCGCACGCCGAAAAAATCTCCCGGGCCACGCAGGCGCAGATCTTCCTCGGCTATCTTGAAGCCGTCATTGGTTTTATTAAGTATTTCAAGCCGTTCCCTTGTCTTTTTATTTTTTGTCCCTGAAATAAAAATGCAGTATGACTGGAAACTGCCGCGGCCTACCCTGCCACGCAGCTGGTGGAGCTGCGCGAGTCCGAAGCGATCCGCATTTTCAACCATCATAACTGTTGCGTTCGGCACATTTACGCCGACTTCAACTACTGTAGTAGCGGCTAACACATTTATCTCTCCCTTTGAAAATGCCTCCATGACCGCCTGTTTTTCTGAACTTTTCATCTTTCCGTGCAGGCAGGCTGCCCTGATATCCCCGGGCAGTTCCTTTTGGAGCTTTTGCGCATAATCTGTGACATTTTCCGCTTCAAGCTGTTCGCTGTCCTCCACCATAGGGCAGATGACATATGCCTGCCGCCCCTGCCGTACCTGCTGCTCAATAAAGCGGTAAGCCCGCTGCCTGTAAGAGCTGTCAACAACACAATTCCGGACAGGCAGCCTGTCCGCCGGAAGTTCATCAATGACCGATATGTCTAAATCGCCATAAATAATTATTGCAAGAGTTCTCGGGATCGGAGTCGCGCTCATGACCAGCACGTGAGGCTCCCTGCCTTTTTGCGAAAATTCTTTCCGCTGGTTGACGCCGAACCGGTGCTGCTCGTCCGTAATTACGAGCGCGAGGTTATGGTACTGCACCTTTTCCTGTATAAGCGCATGCGTGCCTATGATAATGCCGGCCTCCCCGGACGCTATCCGTTCATATTCCCTTCGCTTTTTTGCCGCCGCCATTGAACCGGTCAGCAGGGAAACTCCTGTATTTATCCCATGCATTTCAAACATTTTGCAGACAGACTCATACTGCTGCTTTGCAAGAACCTCTGTCGGCACCATCATCGCAGCCTGATATCCGGCAAAAGCCGTGTTCAGCATAGCCAAAACTGCAATAATCGTCTTGCCTGAACCGACATCACCCTGTATCAGACGGCTCATAAGCGTGCCGCCTGACATATCCTGTACGATTTCCTTCCATGCCCTCTGCTGGGCATTAGTCAGCGAAAACGGAAGTCCTGCGGCAAATGCGTCCGTCCTGCTGTCGTTTGGTATGGGATATCCGTTACTGCGCCGCTCGTTTGATGTCTTTAATGTGCGCACCGCGAGGACAAACAGAAAAAATTCTTCAAATGCAAGCCGTTTCCTGGCCTGCATGTACTCATCCATTGATTTTGGAAAATGGATATTTACTGCGGCAAAATTATGTTCAGACAGGTTATTTTTCTCGCGTATTTCTCTTGGGATAAATTCCATCTCCAGGCTGACATTGTATTTTTCAAGCGCCTGCCGCACAGCTTTTGTCACAGTTTTATTTGACAATCCCTTTGTAAGCGGATAAATGGGCTGCATGCTGCCCATCAATGCGCTGTACTCGGCATGCGTATACATTTTCGGCTGTTCCAGCACCAGGACGCCCTGCTTAACCGACAGCGTGCCGCGCAGGATGCAGCGCATTCCGGCACGCAGAGTATGCGCCAGAAACGGCATGTTAAACCACTTTACATTAAGGCTGTCGCCGTTTAAATCACGCACAGTTACGGCTGCAATACTGACGCGAGATGCCTTGTACACCTCAACCTTTCCAGCAATTACAACATCAGCCGCAACAATGCCGTTTTCAGCACATTCCTGCATATCACGGATAAAAACAGGCTTTTCGTATACATCATAATCCCGTGGGTAAAAACCCACGAGATCTTCAACTGTGTATACGGAAAGCCTGTTCAGCAAAGCTGCTGTTTTTTCGCCTATTCCTTTTAAAGTTTTTATGTCCATACGGATCACTCCACTGACACGAGGTAATAATAAATCGGCTGGCCGCCGTACTGCAGTTCCACGTCCATATCCTGGTGCTGTTCACGTACGCGCTCCGCTACGCCCTCTGCCTGCTCTTCGCTGATTTCTGCGCCATAGTAGATGCTGACCAGCTCAGCTTCCTCATTTGCCTGCGCCATCGCATCCAGCATGTTCAGCAGCGTTTCGTCAATATTCTGTCCGACTGCAAGCAGTCCTTTATCCCCAAGTCCCAGTATATCATCTTTTTTGATCTCCTGGCCGTCGATTGATGTATCGCGCACGGCGTAAGTCAGCTGTCCGGTAGCAATCGAAGACAGCGACTCTGTCATCGCCTGACTGTTTTCATCAGCCGTCCTTGAAGCCTCATAATTTATCATCGCCGTAATCCCCTGCGGCACTGTCTTAGACGGAATGACAACCAGCTTCTTTCCTTCGATTATAGATGCAGCCTGTTCAGCCGCCAGGATAATGTTCTTATTGTTAGGCAGGACAAAAACCGTATCTGCATTGACTTTCTGAGCCGCATTCAAAATATCCTCAGTGCTTGGGTTCATTGTCTGGCCGCCCTCTATTATCTCATCAACGCCGAGTCCCTTAAATATCTCCGTAAAACCTTCGCCTGCAGCAATCGTCACGAAGCCTGTTTCTTTGTGCGGCTGCTCTGCCTGCTTCTGAGGCGCATCTGAATCTGCCGTACTGCGCATGGCCTCCGCTGCTGCCGCCGCCTGCAGCTCTGACTGTGCTATCACCTTCTGGTTGTGCTCCTCGCGCATATTGTCAACTTTCATCTTTGTAAGCTGTCCATATTCCAGAGCTTTCTCAAATGCCTGGCCCGGATGATTTGTATGCACATGAACCTTTACAATGTCATCAAGCGCAACACATACTATTGAATCACCGATAGATGACAAAAATGCTTTAAACTGCTGTTCGGTCTTTTCATTAAATTCTTTATCCAGCATAATGATAAATTCCGTACAGTAACCAAACTTAATATCAACGGTATCAAGCGCTGCGCCTTTGCCGGAAACCTGCTCGCTGCCTGACGCCTGCGAAGGCTCTTTCAAGCTGAAATCTGTAACCTTGCCTGTCAGCGCATCCAGCATGCCCTGCAAAATGACAATAAAACCCTGGCCGCCGGAATCAACAACGCCTGCTTCTTTTAATACAGGGAGCATATCCGGAGTTTTGGCAAGCACGCTTTCCGCATGTTCAATAATGCTGCGAAAAGCCTCCTCTACATCATCTGTGTCGAGCGCTGCCTGTGCCGCTTTATCTGAAACGCCCTTTGCGACAGTTAAAATCGTGCCCTCCTTAGGCTTCATAACCGCTTTGTATGCCGTTTCCGTACCGCGCTGGGTAGCAGTCGCAATATTCTCGACTGTAAGTACATCCAATCCGCTGATTTCCTTCGTAAAACCACGGAAGATCTGTGAAAGAATAACTCCTGAATTTCCCCTGGCGCCCCTCAATGAACCGCTTGAAATAGCCTTGGCAAGGCTTGCCATAGTTGGATTTGCGATCTTGCTGACTTCCTTCGCGGCCGACATAATGGTAAGTGTCATGTTGGTTCCTGTATCACCGTCAGGTACAGGAAAGACATTTAAATCATTTATCCACTCTTTCTTTGATTCCAGATTTTTGGCTCCTGCAAGGAACATTTTCTGCAGAAGCGCTGCATCGATTGTATTTGTTGCCACGATTTCCTCCATTCTGCCTTTACAGGCATGCATTAAGATGTATTCTTTCAAAAAATGTACTGCACGGGTCTGCCTTCAACTGTCAGTCGATCACGCGCACGCCCTCAACGAATATGTTGATTTTCTTTATCTCCAGCCCTGTAAACGCCTGCACTTTATATTTTAAATTTTCAATGAGGTTGTCTGCAACTGTCCGAATGCTGACGCCATATGATACAATCACATGAAAATCGGCCACGATCTTATTGTCTTCATCTATCTGAATATGAATGCCCCTTGTCAGGCTGTCCCCTTTTAAGAGCTTTACAAGTCCGTCCTTCATGCTTACAGCGGCCATGCCTACAATTCCAAAGCATTCAACGGCTGTAGAACCTGCATACCGTGCAATGACCTCTGAATCAATGGATATGGTTCCCAATGCGCCTTGCAAATATCCTTTCATATCTATCCCTCCAATCATGGATACAAATATATCCAAATTTATACATTTATTATAACCTTTTATCAGCAAAAAATAAACTTCTTTTTGCTTCGCGGACTGCCAAACTGCACAAAAATCCGCCTGCTATAAAAAAGCGAGCTGCTCAAGAACGCTTCCTTCATCAAGAGCATCCCTTGCAACCCGCCTTTTATAAATCCCATTTTGCCAACGCTGCCGGGGCAAACACATACGCACTTACGCGCGCTCAACCTTTCCTGAACGCAGGCATGACGTACAAACATACATTTTCCGTGCACCGCCGTTGACCTTAACTCTTACAGACTTTACATTTGCATTCCATTTTCTGTTGGATCTTCTATGAGAATGGCTCACAGCATTACCAAAGAGAGGACCTTTGTTGCAAATTGCACATTTTGCCATTACAATACACCTCCTTAACGCCTGGGATTTTACCCACAACAAAAGGTATTGTAACAAATATATGAATGATTTGCAACTGTTTTTTTTAATTTTAAATAAAATAATTTTATTTAAAATTATGCGCGGATATCCAGTTTCCGCATTTTGCATTTTATCTGTGTCAAAAGCGCACATCACGTTCCGTGATGTGGCGATTGTGTACAAAATCGCATCTGGAAAACTGGTTTTCCGAATGCGATTTCTGCACACAATGGCAATGCTGCCGCAGCAGCATGCCCTTTTGACACAGATAAAATGCAAAATGCGGAAACTGAAAGCGGCCTTTTAATGACAGAACAAATTATACCCCGTAATCAGCAGCGTTATTATGATACAGATGCACAGAAACATATTGTCCATGATAAATAAGGTAATGATCATGCCGACTGCTATCCAGAATATGATAAACCCTGCCATCCTACACATAAAGCCTGCCATCCAAGACTTTGTTTATTATATGATATGCAGCTTTTAGTCCTGATATTCCTTTGTTACATCATCAATAGCATCTCCGATTTCCTGATCGCAGGAAACTTTGGCTCCCTTGCCTGTAAAGCGGTCAATGATATCAGGCACCATGTCCAGCACTTTTGTCACAGTATCCTGGTTCTTGATATTTACCAGCTTGGTCGCGCCGTTTTGTATGACAAGCACAGCGCTCGGAGACACCTTGCCTGTCATAGCTCCTCCGGCGTTGTTTTTCTTGTCTCCGGCAAATGCGCCTGCTCCAACGCCGAATGATACGTCCACAAGCGGAAGGATAATAGTATCCTTCACTGTAACTGCATCACCGACTACCGTTTTTGCTGATACAAATGCATCCATTCCCTTAAAGAGCGATGCTACGGTTGCATCAAAATTGTTGTCTGCCATAATTCCTCCATTCCTGCGTTTCCGCATATCCTTGATATTGTTTACTTTTTTAATATTTTTTCCTGCACAAGACTGTTACGGTAGATTCCGAACAAAAGCAGGATAATCGAAAAAACAGCCGCATGTCCTTTAAGCGCAAGCCTGCCTGAAAGCACTTCATGTTCAAAATCAGGCATTATCTTGATATCAGTTCCCGCAAAACCGTACAGAACAGCTGCGTAAACCGCTGCCTGCCCTGTCGCTGCGGGATCTTTAAATCCGAAGCGGATATATCCGCTGCATTTCCTTGGCCTGATGATATGCAGCAGTTTTTTCAGCCGCCCCCACAAAAAATGAATCAGTTCGCGGTTATCCGGGTCACGGACGGCAGATATCAGTGCATCAGCCTTTTCCTGAGCCGTCTGTTTGGCATGTACAGCTTTCTGCACAATATGCCGCAGCTTTTCTGCAAGATTCCGGACAGCCTGCGCAGCCCTGCGCAGCGCGTTCCGCACTTTTTCCGGTATTTTCCGCAATCCTCTAAGCGCAGTATCAGGCTTTTTCTCCATGCCGCCTGTTTCCGGCATGACAGCCTCCATCGAAGCATCTGTTTCCAGCGTAACGTCCGCCATCAAAGCCTCTGTTTCCGGCGCGGACGTTTCATGCTCATTTACATGAATTGTTTCATGTTGAGCCTCATTTTGCGTTTCAAATACTGTTTCGTCAAATACTGTTCTGCCGGACTCCTTTTTTTTTGCAGGCGCCTTTTTTTCCGCAGGCCTTCGTTTTTTTCCGGATTTTCCCGGATAAAGCGTAAAGAACAGGATGCTTGCCCGTATCTTAGGTTCTCCTGCCGCCTGCACGCTTACTCTGGCCAGATTAAGCAGCCATGTGGCTTTTATGCGGATATCCGCTCCATCGCTGCTGTATTGCGCCATGATATCATAACGGATCGGCACAAACAGGACAAGCGCGATCAAAAACAGGACTATCCCGGCTGCACAGCCAATAATAATGCCTATCCATTTTAAAAGCAACAATATTGTACTAAGCATTCCCTTTACTCCTAAGGCTCTGCCCGAATTTCAGGCAGCCGCAGACGTCAAACGCACCTGTTTTCCTGTATACATCATCTATTATGCGGCGCACTACCTCAAGAGCCTCATCATACCCTTTTGCAAGCCCCACCACATAAATCTGATCCTGAACGCTTTTTTTCTTAAAATATGGCTGTTTTAACATATTGGCCGAATAAATCTCAAGAAGATTGTCAGGACCGCGCGCAACCGTGATCAGATATGTGTCCATCTGGAAACGTCCCCTGCGGATCTTTCCGAACATTTTATATTTAGCTTCTGCCGCCTGTTCGCCCAGATATAATTTTCTATACCACCTCATAGCAATTCTCATTTCCGCGCTGTTTTTATACCGTATCGTCCATAATCAGATTCATGATCTCACTGACCGCACACCGCTCTGCCGTATCTGCGCACTGCTGCAAGCTTGCGTTTATATACTGCCTGAGCTCGTCAATTCCCTTGAAAAATACCGGGAGATGCGACAGTATTGATGCCATGACGGCACGGCGTACAGGCTGCGAAAACTGTGAGAACAACGGCTTCAATTCACAGATCAGCGCTTCGCATGCCTCGTCCGCACATGATTCATCTGTCACTTTCATACGCTCCGGATCCTCATTCAGCGGCGCAAACCTGCTTCCTGATTGAAGCTTGACCATCATGCACAGATCTTCATAAGCCGGACGCAGTCCGTGTTCTTCCAATAAATCTTCATGTGCCTGAACAGCCTCCTCCGCCAGCGAATCGTTTTGTGACAGTATGGACAAAAACCTCTCCTGCCTGCCCTCAAAGGATTCAAACCGTTCCTGCACAAAGCCGGACAGATCAGGCATCTCAGCGCTTTCAAACCCCTCCTGCACCGCCCGGATTATCTCGCGCGCATAAGCGCACTCAGGTTTCTCCTCTGCAGTTTTCCCATGTGCCAGGACAATAGTATACAGATCGTTGATATTTTCCGCAAGCATAATAAACAGGTCAGTATATTCCCTCACCTTTTCTGACGCATCCGACAATACCTCCGACAGCCTGTTAAATTCATCTTCACTAATATTTGCATAATCCGCACATGCGAGCATTTCTATATCATTATATATCTCCGGAAAATACGTTTCAAATCCTTCCGGCTTCACTGCCATGCACAATGTCCTAAGCATATATGCAAAATCATCAATGCTGCCCCGCTGCGCGCCGCGGTAAAGCGTGAATGCATCTCTCAGATATTCATAAAATTTATTCCTTGACAGGCGCATTGGAAGCTGCCCTATCACATTCAAAATCCTGCTGATGATTGCCGTATTATCCCTGTCTGAAAAAATATAGCTCATAATTTTTTCAGACAGCTCCTCATCATTATACTTCATGCCAGATGTATCCTTAAAACGGTATTCCACGCGGTTAATAATATATTCATATATATTCAGGCGATCCACGTAAGCCGTGATGACCTCCATAACTTTCTGGACGTCATTGCGCAGCGCATCTGCATCGCCAGGCAGAACCGCGCCTTCATCTGCCAGCACGCGCGCAAGTTCCTGAAAACGCACTGACAATCCGGAAAACCGTTCATCATGCACCTGCTTTTCTCTCTGAATTTCATAGAGAGTGTAATCGTTCATTGAGAGCCTTATATATGCAAGCCCTTCGTACAGTGATGACATGCTTTCCATATATTTTTGAAGGTTCTGCGGCAGATTTTTCCCTTTTGTAATCTCATGTGAAATATCATTTAAATTTTTCATGTATAATGACGGCTCCTTTACCTTGGTTTTATGGCTGTTCTAAATCCAGCTTGTCAAGCACATCGCAGAAGTCAAATGTCGCAAAGTAATCCTTCGGCGTCTCAGCTCTCCTTATCATCTGGACTGTATTATCTTCCTTTAACAGAAGTTCAGCTGAGCGCAGCCTGCCATTATAATTGTACCCCATTGAAAAGCCGTGTGCGCCTGTGTCATGGATAATAAGATAATCTCCGATATCAATTTTCGGCAGTTTCCTGTCAATCGCAAATTTATCGTTATTTTCGCAGAGAGAACCTGTAATATCATACAGGTGGTCGCATTCGTCCGTTTCCTTGCCTGCAACTGTAATATGATGGTACGCGCCGTAAATGGCAGGACGCATCAGGTTTGCCGCGCAGGCGTCCACGCCTATATATTCTTTGTGCGTGTGCTTCTCATGAATCGCCTTTGTGACAAGGCAGCCGTAAGGCGCAAGCATAAAACGCCCAAGCTCAGTATAAATGGCAACATCACCCATGCCGGCAGCAGTCAGCACTTCATCATATACCTTGTGTACACTGTCGCCGATTACGGCAATGTCGTTTGGCTCCTGCTCAGGCCTGTACGGCACGCCGATGCCTCCGGAAAGATTTATAAAACGGATATCCGCCCCTGTCTTATCGCGCAGCTCGACTGCCAGTTCAAATAAAATCTTTGCCAGAGCAGGATAGTATTCGTTCGTCACGGTATTGCTTGCAAGAAAAGCATGAATGCCGAAATGCTTTACGCCTTTGTCCTTGAGCCGCTTAAACGCCTCAATGATCTGTTCATGCGTCATTCCGTATTTTGCATCGCCCGGATTATCCATTATAGATGTCCCCAGTTTAAAATATCCGCCCGGATTATAACGGCAGCTTATAGTCTCCGGGAATTTTCCGTCCAGCACCTGATCCAGAAAGTCAATATGCGTTATGTCGTCCAGATTTATGGTAGCTCCGATCCTGTCTGCATAAGCAAATTCCTCCGCAGGCGTGTCATTTGAGGAAAACATGATCTCCTCCGGCTTATAATCAAGCGCGTATCCCATCATAAGTTCCGTTAAAGATGCGCAATCCACGCCGCATCCGCAGTCTTTTAATATTTTGAGAATATAAGGGTTAGGTGTCGCCTTCACTGCAAAATATTCCCTGTATCCAGGATTCCATGCAAATGCCTGTTTCAATCTGGCCGCATTTTCACGGATACCCTTCTCATCATAGAGATGATATGGCGTTGGATATTTCTTATTTATCTCCTTCAGCTGTTCCAATGTCACAAAAGTCTTTTTCTCGCTCATACCTTTTTGAACTCCTTCCTCCTGCATCTTATAGCCAAAAACCACTTCATAAAATCGTATATTACAGACGAATATTTGTCAAGTTCCATTCCCTGAGTTTGGTCGATTTTTGTGGCAGCAGGCCGGCATGCCTGCCAGTCCGGATACCGGATTTTTGGTTTGCGCAAAAAGAAAAGCTGGACGGTTTTGTCTTTTGGAAACAAAATCCGCCCAGGTGATTCCGGCATCAATACTTATTTATGTAATTGCCGCAGCTTACTGCTGAAGCCTGTCACAACCCTGAAATGCGTTCGGCGCTACTTCCACCTGATCGCCATAAACTGCCTTAACAAGATTTACGCAGTCTATAAAAGCTTCATTGCCGATTTTTTTCAGGCTCTGCGGGAAAATTACTTCCTCAAGACGCGAGCAGTTCTCAAATGAATTGTTTCCTATAACCTCTACCCCTTCAGGAAGTTCCACCCGAACTACATCCCGGCGGTCTGCAAACATATCGTCCGGGATCGTCTTGAAATCACTCATATCAATCTCTTTTGTTGTTTTGTTATACAAGAATACCTTGATTCTGTCTTTCATTATTTTACCTCCATACTGCGGCTTTCTTAGCGTGCCGGCTGTTACCTCTTCATTTTGATCTGCTGTCCCGGCGCAAAAAATGTACCTGGTGCTTATTGTCCGGTTCTCATCTGTACGACAAGAGGACTGATCACTGAAGCCTGTGCTTCATACAGGCTCTGCGGACTGCTCCCTGTAAAGCTGTCTGCCCCCTGCAGAAATAACGGCAAAACTGATGCCTGTATATCTGAAGACATTGAAGGAATATCGGAAACCTTTGTGATATCCTGCCCTGCTGCCTGACGCAGGACATCTTTGCAGGTATTCCTGAAATAGTCATATTCCTCCGGTTCCAAAAGCCGCGCATAGTCTGTAATAATATTGTCCGCCCGTCCATATGCGGCGGCGCCAGCTGTTAAAGGCAATAATGCCAAAGGCATAGATGCTTTTGATGCAAATGTTTTTGATTCAAATGGATTTGTCAGAGGTACATTTGCATCAGGCTCTTTCTCTGTTGTTACCTTTGGCATTATTGCTTTTTGTGAAATCCCGCTATAAGCTGATTCGCCTGCCGCGCCTTCAAGGTGTGTCGCCTGCGATCCGTCAACTGTCCATGAGTCGCCATCCAGCGCGCCGCCCAGGAAGCCGTTTATCTTGCGGATATAACCCACCGTCTCATCATACGGAGGCACGCCGCCATACTTCTGAACAGAACCGCTGCCTGCATTATATCCGGCCAATGCCAGCGTGATATTCCCGTCATACTGCTCCAGCAGCGATGACAAAAGCTTGGCTCCGCCCTGGATATTCTGCTCGGCATCAAACGGATCAGCCACGCCCAGATACTCTGCGGTTGCAGGCATCAGCTGCATGATCCCCATTGCTCCGCACCAGGAAACAGCATTCGCGTCAAAACCGGATTCCGCGCGGGCAACCGCTTTAAGAAGCCTTACATCAACGCCATGCATCTTAGCCGCCTTTTCAAAGATCTCATCTAAATGCAGATCTCCGCTCGTCTGGTTGTATACAGCATCAAAATCTGCTGAAGCTGTTTCCGTGTTTCCGGCAACCAGATATGCGTTGCCGTCAATTGCCTGAATTGGTTTTACTGAACTCATGGTTACTCCTAAAATTGCCAGCCGTCCTGCTGCTTTAGCTCATTATACTTATCATAAGCCTGCTCCAGGATCTGGCGTTCGTTTGGAAATTTTAACAGGTGGTATGCTTCATGATACTTATAGTAGCCGGAATCTTCAAAAAATTCTTCACGCTGCGGCTTGCTGTAATAGCTGCACGCAGCCATAAGATACCAGTGGACTGTTTTAAAAACCATATCCTCATTCGTATTAAAAGCATACTCTGTCACACCTATATACTGGCGGACCATAGCGTTTGCACCGCTCTCCTCGCGCACTTCCCTAATGGCAGTTTCCTCATATGTCTCACCGGATTCAACCGTCCCTTTGGGCAGCACCCAACCCTCATACTTATTTTTGTATTTTTTGTATAAAACAAGTATCTTGCCTCTATAAATCACCACACCGCCACAGCTTGTTGCCTCAATCATTGCAATTCCTCCTGCCATGCGTTGTGCCAAAAATGACTGAAAACAGTATAACTCTTTTTTCTGAATCACGCAAGAGATATCTTTTGTTCACACGCCGTAATATGTTCTGAAAATCTGTGCCGCGATCGGAACCGCCGTATCGCTGCCGGTTCCCCCGTTCTCGGCAATAACCGCCACCACAAGATCCGGATCCTCCACGTTGGAAAACCCGATGAACCAGGAATGAGTCCCCTCCTCCCCGTTCAGCACAAATTCCGCCGATCCTGTTTTGCCGGCCGCCGTAAAGCCATAGCCGCCAAGGGCCGTCGCCGTACCGGCCGTGACTGTCTCCGTCATGAATTCCTTCATGATCCCGGCTTCCTCCGTCGTCATCAGGCGCTTGTAGGAGGAAGGTTTGGTCGTGGATACCAGATCTCCGTCGTACGTCTCCATATGATCGACCATATAAGGACGCATAATGATTCCCCCGTTGGCGACCGTCGCCGCGATCATCGCCATGTG
>CANRBP010000016.1 GCA_947628875.1 uncultured Lachnospira sp. | reverse complement strand
TTTCTGTGCACAATGGCAATGCTGCCATAGCAGGCTGCCCTTTTGACACAGGCAAAATCCAAACTACATAAACTCAAACAAAAAAGTGCCATGACTTGAATAAAATCCAGTTTCGTTATAAAATAAATTAAAATGTATTTCATCTAGGAGTATGTTCATGAGAATAGTTAAATTCGTTGAAAACATGGGGGTAAATGATAAAAAGCTGCTGTATATGTGCAATACGCGGCCGACTTTGAAGATGCGCGCGCTGTTCAGCGATGCGACAGAGAATTACAGGAAACCTGCACAGTGCGAGCCGGGCGATGTTGTTACGCTCAGGCTGAGGACGGGGCGGTTTAATGTTGACAGGGTATTTTTGAATGCGAACAATGAAGAATATGAGATGGTTAAGGTTTCAAATGACCTGACATTTGATTATTATGAGACAGATATTACAGTGGGCAGCGAGACGGTGTATTATTATTTTAGAGTAACTGCCAAGGATGCAGTCTGCTATTATAACCAAATTGGAGCGACAAGGGAACTGAACCCGTATTACAATTTCCGTATAATCCCGGGATTTAAGGTGCCGGAGTGGGTCAAGGGCGCGGTTATGTACCAGATTTTTGTGGATCGATTCTGCAACGGAGATACGAGTAATGACGTCCTGGATGATGAATACAGCTATATTGGCGAGCATGTGACGCAGGTTAAAAACTGGGATAAATATCCGGCTGAGATGGGCATCAGGGAATTTTACGGCGGCGACTTGAAGGGCGTGCGTGATAAGCTTGATTATCTTCAGGATCTTGGCGTTGATGTGATTTATTTTAATCCGCTGTTTGTTTCCCCGTCCAACCATAAATATGACATTCAGGATTATGATCATATCGACCCTCACATTGGAGTTATCGTTTCTGACCAGGGAGAGCTTCTGGCTGAGGGAGACCAGGACAACACTCACGCCGGGCGTTATATCGACCGCGTGACTAACATGCAGAACCTGGAAGCGAGCAACGCATATTTTGCAAGCCTTGTTGAGGAGATTCATGCGCGCGGAATGCGCGTGATAATAGATGGCGTGTTCAATCATTGCGGTTCATTTAATAAGTGGCTGGATAAGGAGCAGATATACAATGCCAGCGGCAAATATGAGGCAGGAGCGTACCTGCGCTATGACAGTCCGTACCACAGCTTTTTTAAATTTTACAGCGAACAGTGGCCGAATAATAATTCATATGACGGCTGGTGGGGTCATGACACGCTGCCTAAGCTGAACTATGAGGATTCCGGGAAGCTTGAGGAATATATCCTTGGAATTGCTAAAAAATGGGTATCTGCGCCGTATAATGTTGACGGATGGCGGCTGGACGTTGCAGCGGATCTCGGCTACAGCCAGGAATACAATCATGCTTTCTGGAAAAAATTCCGGAATGCCGTCAAGGAGGCAAACCCGGATGCAGTCATTTTAGCCGAGCATTACGGGGATCCAAACAGCTGGCTGTCAGGCGGAGAGTGGGATACAGTCATGAACTATGACGCTTTTATGGAGCCTGTAACCTGGTTTTTGACAGGAATGCAGAAGCACAGTGACGAGTTCCGCCAGGATATGCTGGGCAATGCTGACAATTTCTTTGGCGCGATGCATCACAACATGTCCCGTATGGGAACACAGTCTGTAGAGATTGCGATGAATGAGCTGTCAAACCATGATCATTCCAGATTTTTGACGCGCACGAACCGCACAGTCGGACGCGTGGCATATGCAGGCCCGGAGGCGGCATCGAATAATATTGACCGTGCCGTGTTTATGGAGGCTGTTGTCATACAGATGACATGGCCGGGCGCTCCGACCATTTATTACGGTGATGAGGCAGGAGTCTGCGGCTGGACTGATCCGGATAACCGCCGGACTTATCCGTGGGGGCGTGAGGATCGCATGCTGCTGGACTTCCACAAGGCTGTGATACGCATGCACAAGGAATTTCCGGTGTTTACAAACGGTTCCTACAAGCAGCTTGTTTCAGAATATAACTTGATTGCTTATGGGCGTTTCACGAAAGATGATGCGGCGATCATTGTAATCAATAACTCCGAAGATGAGAGGCGTGTCCGCGTGCCGGCCTGGGAGCTGGGACTGACGCACGAGAATGATGTAGAGCAGCTGTTGGTTACGTTTGACGGAGGCTTTGGAACAGAACGTCATGGGTATACGCTGCCGGACGGCTGGCTTGATATAGGAATGCGTAAAACTTCCGCAGTAGTCCTGCACAAATTAAAATGGTGATTTCAGTATGAAAAATACACGGGAAAGGCTGGGTAATACAGTATGGATATAAAAAAGACAAATAACGCAGAGGGAAAGCCGGAGATAAAGTTAAACCGCAAGATGCGCATGTGGCATAAATACAGGAATTATTGCTTTATGGCTGCCGGAGTGCTGGCCGTGCTTATTATCTGCATTGCGGCCATAAAAGGCTTTTCAAAAAATTCAGATACGCCGCAGAAATCAACGGATTTACCGACTAAGGACATAGCACAGGAGACTGGTACAGATGCGCCGACTGAGCCGACAGAGCCGGCCGGCACAGATGCTCCGACAGAGCAGGCAGAGCCGACAGCAAGCCAGCCGTCAGGGAATACTTACACGGTTGCAGGGAAAGCCGAAAGGGTAGATTTTACATCAAAAGATGCTTTTGACGGAGCTGTATTCCTGGGTGATTCCATTGTAAGCGGCATATCCTACTATGGATATCTTGATGATGCACAGGTTATATCTAACGTAAATATGACAACAGACAAAGCAATAAATTATGTAAGCAGCATTAAGGCGGCTGACCCTGAAAAAGTATTTATAATGGTTGGTTTAAATGACGCAAACTATGGAACCAGGGACGCAGACAGTATTGTAGGTTATCTTGAGGAACTGACGGCGGAGGTGCATGCAGAATGTCCGTCCGCAAAGGTTTACCTGCTGTCTCTCCTGCCTGTCACGCAGGCGTTTGAGAACCGTTCAAATGTCAATGTCAAACAGTCGCTGCTTGACGAGGTTAATGCAAAGCTCAGCGAGCAGGCGGATTCCATTGGTGCGTACTATATTGATGTGGCCAGCGCCTACAAAGATGGCACCGGTTATATGAACAGCGATTGCACCGGTAATGGCAGCAATTTGAGCAATCCGTATTATCCGTTTTTGCTTAACGGCATTGCCGGGGTGTTAAAATAATGAGGTTTCATGTATTGACGCTGTTTCCGCAGATGATACTGGACGGACTGAACACAAGCATAACCGGGCGGGCGATCGAGAGGGGGATTTTGTCCGTGGAGGCGGTCAATATCCGCGATTACGCAAACAATAAGCATATGAAGGTAGATGATTACCCGTATGGCGGCGGCGCCGGACTTGTCATGCAGGCGGCGCCGGTGTGCGCGGCTTATGATGCGCTGGCGGAACGCGCAGGCAGGCCGCTGCGCGTTGTATATATGACGCCGCAGGGGCATACGTTTAACCAGCAGATGGCGCAGGATTTTGCGAAGGAGGAGGATCTTGTCCTGCTGTGCGGCCATTATGAGGGCATTGATGAACGCGCGCTTGAAAGGATTGTGACGGATCATGTGTCGATCGGCGATTATGTCCTGACCGGCGGAGAACTTCCGGCAATGGTCGTGATCGATGCGGTATCAAGGCTGATACCGGGCGTGCTGCACAATGAGATGTCGTCCGAAACGGAGAGTTTTGAGAACGGTCTGCTGGAATATCCGCAGTACACGCGGCCTGAGGAGTTTGAGGGAATGCGCGTGCCGCAGATACTGCTTTCGGGTGATCATGCGAAGGTGGATCAATGGCGGCTTGAGCAGTCTGTCGCGCGGACGAAGAAGTTCAGGCCTGATCTTTATGAGAAATATATCAGTAAGAGGGAACAGGCGGAATGATGGCGCCTGCCTCAAAATTTTTAACGCTTGTGTAATCAGTAAGAATATATTAAAATATAGTTAAATGATTTATGGACTTATATATGATGTCCGTGCAGCATAACCGATATTAAGACATTACAGGTGAAATTTTCAATGGTAGAAAAGAGAGAATATTTTAGGGGAAGTGCCGTAATTGACGAGCAGTTAAATATTCAGGCGGCAGATGAAAATTTTAATGCATTCTTAGGCGGAAATGCAGTGTATAAGCTGGCGCGTTCAATTCATCCAAGCGATATAGCAAGGCTGGAGGAAGTTATCAGCACGATAGGCATTGACGGCCATAATATTGTTGCGTTAAGGATGGTGCATCATGGCAGGTATTACTGGATGCTGATGTCGCTTGAGGACAGCAAGTCAGGCGATAACGATAAGCACAGCAGGCATATCAATATTGAAATACAGGATATTGCGAAGTTCAAGGAGACGATAGACATGCTGCAGTCTCAGAATGATGACTATATGGAGTATTTCAGCCTGATGGAATATCTGATGTTTTCATATGATGTGAATACTGATAAGCTCAAGATATTTATGATGGGCAGCCATCAGCAGGTTAATTTTTATAACGGCACGCTGACCAACTGGAAAGACAGCAAGCTCGCCAACAAGGATATTGACACAAACAGCATACAGGTTTTTGAAGAACTTTGTAACGATTTCACAGAAGGTTCAGCCGCGTTTGAACGCGAGCTGAAAATGCGCCTGTTTGAGGAAATTGACAAGAAAGACTGGTGCCAGGTCAAGGGAAAGACTATAACCGATGCGCAGGGAAGCAAGCATGTGATTGCAACGATGTCGGTTGTGAGTCCTGTAAGCAGCCTTGAGTATGATGTTTCATCTATCTCTAACATGCAGGATTTTGGCGCCGATATTTTAAACAAGCGGTCGATGACAAGCTATGTGCAGCGGCGTCTGGCATATGCGCCAAATTATTCTGTTACGATCGCAATCATAGATATTGATGATTTTAAGGGGATAAATGACCGGTTCGGGCATATGGTTGGCGATGAAGTGATCCGGGACGTTGCGGATATCCTTAAAGAGGCCGTGGAAGGCAAAGGCGTTGCAGGCAGGATCGGCGGCGATGAGATGATGATAATGGTCGAGAACCTGCAGACGGACGAGCAGATACGAAGCGTGCTGCGCACGATCCGAAACAATGTTGCCTGGCTTTATAACGAGCAGGAGGATAAGCCTCATATTACATGTTCCATCGGTTCGGCAACCTACCCGAACGATGCGAAGGATTATGAATCGCTTTTTAATATTGCTGACAAAATGCTCTACCTGGCAAAGGAAAAGGGCAAAAACCGTTATATCATTTTCAGGGATGATCTGCATGGCGACTATGTTGCAGGCAGGGGCATGCCTAAGAGCGAGGAGTACGCATTTTACAAATACAGGAAAATCGGCGTTGTAAATAATATTTCAAATATGTACCATGAGCAGGGCAGCAAGAGCCTGCCGCAGATTGCTGATATAATTGCAATGACATTCGCGCTTGACAGCATTTTTATTTATGAGAAGACGTCCGATGGCACATGGAAGCGTTATGTGCTTTACGGAGATGCGGCGGACTCAAAGATGGACGGCTTTTATCTGTCTCAGGACAATTATATTGCTGATTTTACAGAGGACGGCATTGAGGTTATTGACAATATCAATTTTTTCAACCAGCGCGCGCAGACTGCGCATAAAGCTTTTACCGATATGGGCATATGCCAGGCTATCCAGTATATTTTGGGCGGCGAGCCAAACGGAAACAGGATAATGTCATTTAACAGGAATAAACAGATGAGCAAATGGAGCGAGATGGATATTATGTATCTTGCAATCCTTGGCAATGTACTGGGAATGGGGTTTGTGCATGATTGAGAAGTTTGTTGCGCTCGATGTAGAGACTTCCGGCCTGAGTCCGGCAAGAGATAAGATTATAGAGATAGGCATGGCTAAGGCGGAACATGGAAATATTGTTTCACGGTATAGCGCTTTAATTAATCCGCGGGTTGTTTTGGATCCGCGGATTTGTGAATTGACCGGGATAACACAGGATATGTTAAAAGACAGGCCTGTAATCGGTGATGTGATCGGGGATATTCTGGATTTTATCGGAGATTTGCCGATCCTTGGGCATAATGTAATATTTGATTACAGTTTTATAAAAAAAGCGGCTGTAGATGTGCGGCTTGATTTTGAAAAACAGGGAATAGACACGCTCAAGATTGCGCGCCGCCTGTTTCCTGATATACCGCACAAAGGGCTTGAATATTTGTGCGGCTATTTTCATATTGATATGGGGCGCGCTCATCGTGCCTATGATGATGCGGTGAGCGCAATGCAGCTGTACTGCCGCATGAGTGAGTTAAAGCCGCAGGAGCCGGACTTTGACGAGCTGATAACGCTGCGTTACAGCGTGAAACGCGACACTCCGATAACTTCGGCGCAAAAGCGCTATCTCACTGGACTGGCTACCATGCATGGGCTTGAGTTTACGGAAGATATAGATGCTCTGACTAAAAGCAAGGCATCGCGCATGATAGATATGATTCTTTCACAGTACGGAAGATGAATATTGCTCAAGCCGTTTCAGTATGACGTCCTTGGACAGGCTGTCAAGCTGCTTTGCGGCAGATATGAGCGTATCCAGTTTTTCAGGGTGGCCTGTTTCGGCATAATATGCGGCCAGTTCCGTGTAGTTGGAGGTAATGTCTGTACGGCAGCTTATGCCAAATTCCAGGAAAGCGCAGCCCTCTTCTTTGTATCCTTTTTTGAGGAGCGCGCAGCCGGCCGCTGCAACAGCGCGAGCGAGCAGCGTAAAGTTATCATCGTACTCGGATAAAATGGTCAGGTTTGCAACGCCGTATTCCATTTTCAAATCTGTGTTGCTTTTTCCGGTCAGGTTCAGAATCCGTTTGCCCTTGAGTTCTAAAATCTGTTTCTGCGCATTTGCGATCTCAGGATCATCTGTATCAACAAACGGAAGGCTGTCCGGAATGGAGATGTATGGCAGGCTGTTTATATCCTTGCGGCGCACGGAATTTGCAGCCTGTTCGCGATCCCAGAAAGCATGGTCGCGGCGCGAGGAACTTTTTGAATTTTTTCTGAGATAGAATTGAAACAAAATGATTAATAGTATAAAATAAGGCAGTAATAATTTCATGATTGAACCTCCATGCTGAAATGAAATGCATTCAGGTATACAGGCCTGGTGCGGAAGGGAGAGATGATGTTTAACTTTAACAACAGAAAGACTCAAAAAAGATTTTCTGCTATTATTATTATACTGCTGGTGCTTGCGTTGCTTCTCCCAATGCTTGTATCGGCATTTATTTACTAAATTAATAGTACATTATTATAGGTTTTGTGGCAAGCGGTTATGTGCCGGAGGCTGTCTTTTTGTTAATGGAGTATTTTATTTATGCAGATCGGGAAAGTGAAAAATTCTATATTAAAGAGGTCGGTGCTAAGACAGGCCAGGCAGACAGGGAATGATGCTGGCGCATCGCTGATGCGGCCGGTTTTGCAGGTCGGATGCGATGCAGCGGTGCTGTACGGCGGAGAAAATACGGAGACGCTGGCCAGCACCGGTTATGGCCTGTATCCGGTCTTTACTGCGGTGAATAACCTGGCGGCTTTTGGCGCAAAGGCGGCTGCGGCGCAGTGCTGCGTACTGCTGCCGGAAACTGCGCAGGAAGATAAGCTTAGAAAAATTATTGATGGCCTTTCAGAGGACTGCCGCCAGCTTTGCATGCCTGTTTCCGGAGGACATACGCAGGTTACTGGGGCAGTGTCAGAGCCGGTTGTGTCAGTGACGGCGATAGGTTTCAGGCCGGCCGGGACAGATATTTCATCAGCCAACGCTAAACCGGGTCAGGATATCGTGATGACAAAATGGGCTGGACTTGGCGGAGTGCGTGAAATCATACGCCTCAGGAGAGATGAACTCGAGGCGCATTACAGGGACGATGTCATACGGCGTGCTGAGGGAAATAAGTCTGATCTTTCAGTGGTGAAGGAGGCTGCCCTGGCCGCGCAGCATGGCGTATGCGCCATGCATGATGTTTCGCAGGGCGGTATATTTGCCGCGCTGTGGGATATGGCCGAGGCATCGCATGTCGGCATGAAGATAGATTTAAGGGCGATACCGGTGTGCCAGGAGGCCGTTGAGGTCTGTGAGCTGTTTGGCTTAAACCCCTATGAATTGGAATCTTGCGGATGTTTGTTAATGACATCTGACGCCGGATATGATATAGTTGAGTTACTGGAAAAAGAGGGGGTTCCTGCAGCAGTCATTGGCAGCACGACAGAAGGGAAGGCGCGCGCCATATATAACCGGGATGATGTGAGGTATCTGGAAACGCCAAAGGCCGATGAGATATATCATTTTATGGCGAAAGGTCAGCTATATGACGGAAGAAAGGATTAAAAACCCATGAGAGAAAAAATATTAAACATGTTGGAGAAAAATGGAAGAATCGATTTGAAGGATATGGCTGTGATGCTGGGAATCTCAGAGGCTGAGGCGGCTAATGAGATAGCGCAAATGGAAAAGGAACACATCATATGCGGCTATAATACCATTATAGACTGGGACAAGACGAGCCAGGAAAAGTGACGGCGCTTATTGAGGTTAAGGTTACGCCGCAGCGCGGACTCGGTTTTGACAGTATTGCAGAGCGGATTTACCAGTATGAGGAGATTACGTCTGTTTACCTGATGTCGGGCGGATTTGATTTTACGGTTATTATTGAGGGCAAGAGCATGAAAGATGTTGCGCAGTTTGTCGCAAATAAGCTGTCCCCGCTGGATTCTGTTCTTAGCACGTCCACGCATTTTGTGCTGAAAAAATATAAGGATTATGGGACTGTCCTGGGTGCGGAGACCAGGGATGAAAGGATGCTGGTGACGCCATGAGAAATCCACTTTCAAAAAAAATTGTAGAGATAGAGCCGTCAGGCATACGGAAATTTTTTGATGTTGCAAACGAGATGCCGGATGCTATTTCGCTTGGTGTTGGCGAGCCGGATTTTGATACGCCGTGGAATGTCCGCGAGGAGGGCATTTATGCGTTGGAGAAGGGGCGGACGTTTTATACTTCTAATGCCGGACTGATGGAACTGAGGACGGAAATATGCCGGTATATGGAGCGCAAATACCAGCTGCATTACGAACCGGCTTCGGAAATGCTCGTCACGGTCGGGGGCAGCGAGGCGATCGATATTGCCCTGCGCTGCATGGTTGACCCGGGTGATGAGGTTCTTATACCGCAGCCTAGTTTTGTATGCTATCAGCCATGCGCTGTTATGGCAGGCGCAACTCCGGTCATTATTGAATTGAAGGCCGAAAATGATTTTAAGCTGACCAGGGAGCAGCTTGAAGCTGCAATAACGGAAAAGACTAAAATTTTGGTGCTGCCGTACCCGAATAATCCTACGGGAGCTGTTATGACCAGGGAAGAACTGGCAGAGCTGGTTCCTGTGATCGCGGATCACGATCTTTATGTTATTTCAGATGAGATTTATGCTGAGCTGACGTATTCCGCGCGCCACTGTTCTATTGCATCATTTCCGGGAATGTGGGAGCGGACTATCGTAATAAACGGTTTTTCCAAAGCATTTGCGATGACAGGCTGGCGTCTGGGTTATGCGTGCGGGCCTGAGGAGATAATTGCGCAGATGGTCAAACTCCATCAGTTTGCAATTATGTGCGCGCCGACTAACAGCCAGTTTGCGGCGGTTGAGGCTTTGAAAAACTGCGATGGAGAGGTCGCAAAGATGGTAGAAGCTTACGACCAGCGGAGGCGGTTTTTGATGCATTCGTTTAAGCAGATGGGTCTGGATTGCTTTGAGCCGTTTGGCGCATTTTATGCATTTCCGTCAATCAGCAAATTCGGCATGACGTCCGAGGAGTTTGCAACGCGCCTGCTGCGTGAGCAGAAGCTGGCTGTTGTGCCGGGAACTGCATTTGGCGCAAGCGGCGAGGGATTTGTACGTATTTCATATGCATATTCGATTGATAATCTGAAAATGGGATTGCAGCGCATAAAGAATTTTATTGATGGATTATGATGCTGTGCAATTTTAATATATTGGAGGTAGAAATATGGAAATGAATGTTGAATTTATCAACCCGTTTTTGATGGCGGCAACAAGCATTCTGCGTGATGTCTGCCAGATTGAGACAAAGATAGGAAAGCCTTATGTCAAGACGACTTCTTTTACGGAAGATTCAGTTATTATTATGATTGGCGTGACAGGAGAGATGCGCGGACAGGTGATAATTGCATTTGCGTATGATAAAGCGCTTGAGATTGCATCTAAAATGATGATGGGAATGCCTGTGCCGGAGCTTGATGAGATGGCTGCGAGCGCGCTCAGCGAGCTGGGCAATATGATTATGGGCAATGCCGCAACTATTTTGTCAACAAAGGGTATCGGCATTGATATTACGCCTCCGTCTCTCTGCAGGGGCAATCTGACGATTACGCAGGGATATGCGAAAAATATCTGCATTCCGCTTACAGGCGATAATATTACGGTAGAGCTTGATGTTGCGGTTAAAGGCGATTGACGCAGGATACGGCATGATGCCTGCTTGGCTGGCGCACGCATGTACGGACTGTTTGGAAACGATGGTTAGAAAGAAGGTTTATATATGCTCAATGTTGTTTTGCTTGAACCGGAGATGCCAGCGAATACAGGGAATATAGGAAGGACGTGCGTTGCGGCGGGTGCGCGCCTGCACCTGATAGGACCGCTGGGGTTTCTGCTGAATGAAAAAATGCTCCGGCGTGCAGGACTGGACTACTGGGATCAGCTCGATGTTACGGTTTATGATGATTATCAGGATTTTGCCGCGCGCAACCGGGAAGCGAAAATATATATGGCTACTACTAAGGCGCAAAGGAGTTACTGCGAGGTTTCATACGAGCCTGATTGCTATCTTATGTTTGGCAAGGAGAGCGCCGGACTGCCGGAGGAACTGCTGGTTGAGCATGAACCTGATTGCGTGCGGATACCGATGATCGGCGACAGCCGGTCGCTGAACCTGTCAAATGCAGTGGCGATCGTGCTGTATGAGGCGTTGCGCCAGAATGATTTTGCGCAGATGAACTGCACCGGCCAGCTGCACCGGCTTCAGTGGAAATAGTCCTGGCGCGCCAGCTGCAGGGTGAAAATAAATTCGCTGCCCACGCCTTCCGTGCTTATCACGTCAATATGCTCATTGTGCGCCTGAATGATCTCTTTGGTGATGGACAATCCGAGTCCGGAACCTTTTTTGTCGCGGCCTCTTGAAGAGTCGGTTTTGTAAAATCGGGTCCATATTTTGTCATGGCTGTCTTTTGGAATGCCGACTCCGGTATCCTTAACGGAAATTTGCGCGCGTTCGCCGCGCTCGCGCACTGTGATGTATATGGTGGAATTTTCCGGACTGAATTTTATGGCATTGTCCACCAGGTTATAGAGAACCTGCTGGATTTTGCTCTTATCTGCATGAACCAGTTCTTTGTCGTCTGAAAATGACAGCGCGAATTGGATTTTTTTCTTTTTGCATGTTCCCTCAAATGTTTCAACGGTATGACGTATTATAGCGTTTATGTCAAAGTCTGTAAATTCGAGGCGCACGGTTTTCGGATCCATTTCGTTGAGCGTCAGAATGTTGCTGGTAAGCTTGGTCAGCCGGTCAGTCTCAAACAGAACTATGCCGATATATTTCGGTATCATTTCAGGCGGGATCGTGCCGTCAGCAATGGCTTCCAGATAACCCTTTATAGAGGTCAGCGGCGAGCGGAAATCGTGCGATATGTTGGAAAGGAATTTCTGCTGGAACTGGTCGGATTCGTCCAGCTGCGCTGCCATGTAGTCCAAAGAGGCAGCAAGCTTTCCAATCTCATCGTTATGCTTCGGCTTGATGCGGTAGGCAAGGTTGCCGTTGCTGTACTCTCCGGCTGCATGGGTTATTTCTTTGAGCGGCTTATGTATCTGCGTTATGTTTAAAAGCAAAAAGCCAAAGTTTAAAAACAGCATGAGCAGCAGCGTGAAATAATTTGTGTTGAAGGTGACATAAACCTGCTGCGTGATTACAGATTCCGGCATATGGACGACCGCATAACCCTTCATGATAAATGAGTTATTTATAGGCGCAAATACACTGATATGCGGCTCATCAAAAATGCCGTAAAAATCTCCGGTCGTGGAATAGCTTGAACCCAGCGCGGCATAGTTGAAGTCTTCTATATTGTAAAGCTCATAATTGTCTGATGAAGGCTGCGTGCTGTTTTTTATGTAACCTGTGTCCAGCAGCACGCTGCCGTCCGGCTCAATAAACATGATGCGCGTCTGGCTGAGTTTGGAAACCGTGTTAAGTTCTGTCTCTATTAACCTGAAATATTTTTCGCTGAAATAGTAGGTGGCATATTCCTGAGCTATGGAAACAGCCTGGCGGTACATGGCGGCGGTCTGCTGCCTGTATACGCGCCTGTAATCTATCCCATAGCTCAAATATGTTACGCCGGCAAAACCTAACAGGGCGATGCAGATATGCAGGAATATGCTTTTTTTGAGTAAGGTCAGTTTCATCATCAGCCTCCTGTTATTTTTTGTTGCGTTTGTTCCGTTAAGAGCCGCCGTCCTAATGTTTCAGTATAAATTTATAACCGATGCCCCATACAGTGTCTATGGCCCAGCAGTCATGATCCTTAATCTTTTCGCGGATGCGCTTGATATGGACGTCTACTGTGCGGCTGTCGCCGATATAGTCATAACCCCAAATATGATCCAAAAGCTGTTCGCGGGTGAATACCTGGTTGGGCGATGAGGCAAGGAAATAGAGAAGTTCCAGTTCCTTCGGCGGCATTTCTATATTTTTTCCATAATACTGAACCGAATAATTGTCAAGGTTTATGACAAGGTCAGGATAAACGGCGCACTGTACATGCTGGCTTGCGCCGTCCTGCGCCTGCGGCGCATTGTAGCGGCGCAGGACGGCCTTGACCCGGGCGATAAGTTCTTTTGGCTCAAAAGGCTTGATAATATAGTCGTCTGCGCCGAGCTCTAATCCGAGAACTTTGTCGAATGTCTCGCCTTTGGCGGAGAGCATGATAATCGGCACATTGTTTGACCTGCGTATTTCGCGGCACACTTCATATCCGTCTATTCCGGGAAGCATAAGATCCAGCAGGATAAGGTTCGGCTTAAAAGATGCCAGCTGCTCCAGCGCGCTCTCGCCGTCATAGACGATGGAAGTCTCAAAACATTCTTTAGTGAGGTAGAGGGATATTAATTCTGCAATATTTTCATCATCATCAACAATCAGTATTTTCTGCTTTGCTGCCATAATAACTCCTTTACTTAAATTCTACAATGGTCACGCCGGAATCTCCTTCGCCGGCTTCACCCAGGCGGAAGGATTTGACGTAAGGAATGCTCTTCAAATAGGCTGATACGCCGTTGCGAAGCGCGCCGGTACCTTTTCCGTGAACAATGCGCACCTGGCTTATCCTGGAAAGGTAGGCGTCATCAAGGTACTTGTCCAGCCGTGAAACGGCCTCATCTACAGTAAGGCCGAGCAGGTTTATCTCAGGTGAAATGTTTGAGGTTTTCGACATTTTGATTTTGCCGGAACCTCCTACGCCTTTTACGGCGCTTTTTTCTTTTGGTTCTGTATAGCCTTCAAGAATTTCCAGGTTGCTGATCTTGGTCTTGGTTGACATGCTGCCCACCTGAACTGTAAGTTCGCCTTTTGTGTTCGGACTGCCTGATACGGTGCCGACCAGGTTCATGCTGAGCACGCGCACGTAGGTGCCTGGCTTAAAATCAGAAATATTCTGCGATCTGCGTGCTTTAGGCTGCTGCGCCTGGACGACCAGCTTTTCCTGGCGCTTGTTCATTTTATCGCGCACGGCCGTGCGCTGTTTTTCAAGCTGCTGCACAGTCATGCCGTGCTTGTTCATTGTTTTGATTGTCTCGTCAGCAAATTCTTTTGCGTCACGAAGTATCTCAGCCGCCTGCTCGTTTGCCTTGCGCAATATCTTGTCCGTGCGTTCGCTGAGGCGCTGCGATTTTGCCTGAAGCTCCTCCTGCAGCCGCTGTATTTCAGCCTTTCTGGCATTTATATCCTCTCGCTCTTTTTCAATAGCAATACGGTTTTTTTCGAGGTCGGAGAGAAGATCTTCAAAATGCACGTCCTCGGCGTCCAGACGCGCGGCGGCGTCCTCGATCAGGTAACGTGGCAGTCCGAGCTTGCCGGAAATGGCAAACGCATTGCTTTTGCCTGCAACGCCAATTAGCAGGCGGTAGGTAGGACGGAGAGAGGCTACATCAAATTCGCAGCATGCATTTTCAACTCCGTCTGTGGTAAGCGCATATATTTTCAGCTCGCTGTAGTGCGTTGTTGCCATTGTCGTGATTCCCCTGCGGTGCAGGTCATGCAGTATGGAAGCAGCGAGCGCTGCGCCTTCGGCCGGGTCTGTACCGGCGCCGATCTCGTCAAAAAGTATAAGGCTTTTTCTGTCTGCCTCCTTCAATATGTGTACCGTGTTGGTCATATGGGAGGAAAATGTGCTGAGACTCTGCTCTATGCTCTGCTCATCGCCGATATCTGCAAAGATATTATTGAATATGGCAAGCTCTGAGTGTTCTGCCGCCGGTATGTTTAAGCCGGACTGCGCCATAAGCGTCAGCAGTCCGACTGTTTTTAACGATACGGTCTTGCCGCCGGTGTTGGGGCCGGTGATTATAAGCAGATTGAATGAGCCGCCAAGTTCGATGTCGATAGGGACAACGCTGCCGGCATCGATCAGTGGGTGCCTGCCCTGTTTTATGCGTATGCGGTTTGTTGTGTTCATTACCGGGCGCGAGCCTTTTAGCGCGCGCGACAGCTGGGCTTTTGCAAAAATAAAGTCAAGGCTGGACAGCACGCTGAAATCAGTTGCAAGCTCGTCTTTGAAGGCGGCGGCCTGAGCGCTGAGCCGGGCAAGAATGACATTTATTTCTTCCTGCTCTTTTAGCTCAAGTTCGCGGATATCGTTGTTCAGCTTTACGACTGCTGCCGGTTCGATGAAAAGCGTGGAGCCGGTAGCAGACTGGTCGTGCACCATGCCGGGAACCTGGGATTTGTATTCGGCTTTAACCGGCAGGCAATATCTTCCGGAACGCGATGTGATTATGAAATCCTGCAGGCAGCTGCGTATTGACGGAGCGTTGAGCATGCGCGTCAGTTCTGAGTGTATCCTTTCGGCAGCCAGTTTTTTATGGCGCCTGATATCGCGCAGGGCAGGACTCGCATCATCGCTCATTTCATCTTCGGAAAGTATGCAGCGCTTTATTTCACTGTTAAGCGGCGTCAGCGGTTCAAGCGAATCAAACAGGCACGTTAAGGAGTCCTCGCGTTCTTCGTAATAGTGCTTTGCTTCGGCTGCATTTGACAGGACGGAGCTTATCTGGAGCAGTTCAGCCATTCCGAGTGAACTGCCTATTTCCAGACGCTTTACGGATTCTGTTATATTACGTATGCCTGAAAATGAGACGCAGCCTTTTGCATAAATCCTTGAGAGCGCATCGTTGGTCTGGGTGAGCGCCAGGCCTATCTGCTCCGGATCTGTCATGGGAACCAGGCTTGCTGCGGCTTCTTTGGCTGCATCGGAGGCCGCGTAAGCGGCAAGTTTTTCAGTTATCTTATAGTATTCCAATGTTTGCATGGATTTTTTGTTCATATTTTAACCTCGGCCATTTTTATCTGTCAGGCTGCAAAATTCACGCGCATATTGAAATAAGCTTGATAGATTATTTTATGCGGGGCAGCCTGTTCATGCTTTATGCACATTATACTGCATTTGGCAGGAAAAAGCCATATTCAGTAATCTTTGTTTTGGCATAATTTATTGCTTTCGCGGCAGCATGATTTTTTGGGGCAGACCGGAATGGGGATTAAAATGCAAAAAGCATAAATTCAAATTTTTGTATATATTTACAATCAAGTCATAAAATGTTCATATATTTTTTGTAGAATTATGCATAGTTATAAAATGCCAATATATTTTTTGCGGAATGGACAGCAGGCGCGGAATGCGGAATGAAGTTTAATCCAGTTAGAGAAGATCAGGGGAGATACGGAGGCAGATATGGAAAAGTCTGATCATACGGAAAAAAACGATCAGGAAGAGTATGCTTTGTATACGGAAAAAATCGTAAAACGGCCAAGGGTCAAATACAGGCGGCTGTTTTTGACGGTGCGCTTTGTTGCTGCGGCAGTTTTGTTTGGCTGTATTGCCAGCGCCGTCATGGTTTTTGTGAATCCATGGATGCAGAAGCATTTTCCGATGCAGCAGGAGCAGCGGCAGCCGCTTGAAATAGGACGCGATGAGTTCCCTAGCGAAGCGCCGTCCCAGCAGGAGGAAGATGAGAGCAGAACAGATGATGATGAGGCAGAAACTCCGGCGCAGGGCAATCAAGATGAGAATGTGCCGGGCAGCACGCTGCAGAAGGTGATCGACAGCGCGAATGCTTCTATGGTGCTGGTAGGCAGTTACAGGACGGATATGGAAAATGTGCTGACAGGCACAGAGAGCGCGACAGAGACAGTTGGGATTGTCATTGGGGACGCAAATCTTGAATATATTATTCTGACCAGTTATGCAGCTGTTATGGATTCGGAATCAATTTTTGTGAAATTCAGCGATTCTATCGAAGTCAGAGCCAGCCTTCTTGGTGCTGACGAGAGGACTAATATCGCGGTGCTGGCGGCGGATAAGTCTGAGATACCGTATTATGAGCGGCTTTCGGTAGAGGTTGCCCAGCTGGATAATTCATATATGACTGAACAGGGGGATATGGTAGTTGCGGCAGGCAGGCTGTACGGCAGGCTGGAGAACGTGGATTGCGGAATGGTGACAGGCATTTATATGGAGCCGGGCGAGGATAATACTTATGAGATTTTAAGCACCGGACTGGCTTATCAGGAAGGGGATTACAGTTATATTTTTAATATGTCAGGAAATGTTGTCGGCATATCAAATGTCAGCGGGGACGGGCAGATGCTGTCGGTGATGGGTATTTCTGACCTGAAGACTATGATAGAGGCGCTGTCGGACGGAACCGAGGTCGCTTATTTTGGGGTTATAGGCCAGAATATAACGTCCAGCATGGCGTCTGCCTATGGAATGCCGGTTGGGATTTATCTGACAGATGTCGTTGTGGATTCCCCGGCGTTTGAAGCCGGACTGCAGAACGGCGATATCATCACAAATATAGATGAAAATTTGGTTTTGACAATTCAGTCATTTAGTGAGAAACTATATCAGTGCAGTGCGGGGCAGCAGATCAGGGTAACAGTACAGCGGCCGGACAGGGAAGAGTACCGGGAGCTGCAGTTTGCTGTCACTGTGTCAATGAGGTAAAAAATGCATGTCCCGGGATATATAATGTATATAAGTATAGAAAATTAGAAATGAGGAAGCATATGCGGTATATAGAAAATTTTCAGGAGGGGGACAGAATTTCCGAAGTTTATTTATGCAAATCCAAATCAACGGCGCTGACGAAAAACGGCAAAGAGTATGGAAATGTTATTTTGTCGGATAAGACAGGGCAAATAGATGCCAAAATATGGGATTTAAATTCAGGGGGCATCGGAGATTTTGATGCGATGGACTATGTGGCGGTGACAGGGCAGATCACCAGCTTTAACGGGGCGCTGCAGTTTAAGATTGACAGGATACGCAAGGCTGATGAGCGCGAATATGTAGCCGATGATTATGTGCCGGCCAGCCGTTTTGATAAGGAAGATATGTATAGGGAGCTGATGGGGTTTGTCAACAGTATTCAGAATCCGTATATCTCAAGGCTGGTGAAGGCGTTTTTTGTTGAGGATAATGATTTTATTAAAAAATTCAAAAATATTGCGGCCGGGAAGTCCGTCCACCACAGCTTTTCAGGAGGCCTTCTCGAGCACAGCCTGAGCGTTACGCGCATGTGTGCGCATATGGCGGATAATTATGCTTTTTTGAACAGGGATATTTTGGTTGCCTGCGCTATGCTGCATGATGTTGGAAAAACGCGGGAGCTTATGGATTTTCCGAAAAATGATTATACTGATGAAGGCAATTTCCTCGGGCATATTGTGATGGGGTATGAGATGGTGAGCGGAAAAATAAGCAAGATTGAGGGATTCCCATCAATTTTGGCGGCAGAAATAGAGCATTGCATATTGTCTCACCACCGGGAGCTTGAGTATGGTTCGCCGAAGAAACCGGCGATTGCTGAGGCGATTGCGCTTGCATTTGCAGATGACTGTGATGCGAAGCTGGAAACAATGAGGGAGGCGCTTTCGGTGAAGGATACAGATGACTGGCAGGGGTATAACCGCTGGCTGGATTCTAATATCAAGCGCACGATGATTTAGAGCGGCATTCGGCAGGAATTAAATTAAACAGAGGATAGGACAGGGTGATGATGGCTTCATTGAAGAAGGGCGACTGCGTTACGGTTGCGATTGAAGATATTGGAGATGACGGAGCCGGCATAGGCAAGGCGCTTGGCTATACGCTTTTCATCAAGGATACGGTGATTGGCGATGTGGTAGAGGCAAAGGTGGTTAAAGCAAAGAAATCATACGGTTACGCCAGGCTTTTAAGGGTGGTTGAGCCGTCAGCGGATCGCGTTGAACCCCGCTGCCCGGTCGCCAGGCAGTGCGGAGGCTGCCAGCTGCAGGAGATGGCTTATCCTGCTCAGCTGCGGTTTAAGCAGGATTTGGTCAGGAACTGTCTGGCACGCATTGGCGGCCTGTATGAGTCTGATTATGAAATGTACCCGATTATAGGAATGGATGAACCGTACCACTATAGGAATAAGGCGCAGTTCCCGGTGGGAACGGATAAGTCAGGCCGGCTGGTGATCGGATTTTACGCCGGGCGCACGCATTATGTTGTTGAATGCATGGATTGCTGTATTGGCGAGCCGGTTAACCGCAAGATTCTGGAATCAGTCAGGTCGTTTATGGAGGAGAATCATATTTCTTCCTATGATGAGGAAAAACATAGCGGAATTGTGCGCCATGTGCTGATACGCACAGGCCGGCACACTAAGGAGATAATGGTCTGCATTATAATTAATTTAAATAAGCTGCCGCACAGCCGCAGGCTGGTGGAGAAGCTCGCAGGCATTGAACATATGGCATCAATTATGGTGAATGTGAATACTCAGAAGACGAATGCTATTTTAGGCTCTCATTGCGAAACGCTTTGGGGGCAGCCTTTTATTTCTGACAGGATTGGCAGCGTCTGGTATCAGATCTCGCCATTGTCTTTTTTTCAGGTGAACCCAATTCAAACGGAGAAGATTTATAATAAGGTGCTGGAATTTGCGCAGCTGACAGGAGCGGAGACGGTTTGGGATCTTTACTGCGGTATCGGCACGATTTCGCTGTTTTTGGCTTCCAGAGCCAGAAAGGTTTACGGCGTGGAGTCAGTTGGCCAGGCGGTCGAGGATGCCAGGCATAATGCGGCCAGGAACGGTATTGAAAATGTGGAGTTTTTTGTAGGCAAGGCAGAAGATGTCGTGCCTGCTTTTTATGAAGAGATGCTCGCCAGGGAAAATGCCGGCGATGCGGTCGCAGGGCAGGATATCCGCCCGCATGTGGTGGTTGTAGATCCGCCGCGCAAGGGCTGCGCAGAGAGCCTGCTTGCAACGATCGTCCAAATGGCGCCGGAGCGGATAGTGTATGTGAGCTGCAACCCGGCAACGCTGGCGCGCGATCTGAAGTATCTGGCGGCAGCGGGGTATGTGGCGGAGAAGGTGCAGCCGGTGGATCAGTTTGGGCATACGGTGCATGTGGAGACTGTGGTAGGACTACAAAGGAAAGATACCTAGAAATCCTTGAATTTACGCACTTTGTGACATTTTTCAGTTTCAATAAAATCGGTGAAAATCATAAGGAAAAGATACTTGTGAAGAAAGTAACCGTAGTTGTGGCATTAGACCTCGGTACGGGGAACACAAAAAAACCTGACAATGAAAGTGAATAGTGGACTATCAGATATATTGATAGATTATAGGGATACTTGAATGAGAGTGTCCCTATTTTTTATATTAGGGCATTCCAATAATGGAGTGCCTTTTCAATTTCATAACAGGAGGAAAAAAGAATGAGTAGTACAGCGTTAGGAGCAGAGAAAGCGAAAAAGATTATTTTTATCAGTGATGCACATGAGAAATTCTACTATGAGAAATTGAAAGAGGTCAGGTATCAGGACGTGTACCACAAAGCACTTGTATATTGTCTTGGTATCAGCAATGACACAAGAAGGAACATTAAAAGCATTTATGATTTTAAGACAGGCTGTGTAAAAACGGAATGCCTGCACGAAGGCTGGCAGACCAGCGGGAGTGTAAAAGTAGTCAGGATGGCGTTCAACCTTTACTGCAATGGTGCGCCGAGTGTCCTTGATTATGATGATGCGGAGGAACAGGTAGACGAGTGCAGACTTTATACAGTGGAGGAATTATTCTGCTGTGCCTATGCACCTTATTTTTGGCAGGCGGTACAGATTAGGTATCCGGAATACGCAACCTATAACCACAGTCTGTACGCCATGTTTGGAGGACAGGATTGATGTTAAAAGTCAGGCTAATGGGAACAAAGAACGATATTAAATGGTTCGGGAGGATTTTACAGAGGAATCCTAAAATTGAGGTAACGGAGTTTTCTGATATGTTCCCGAACAAAGGGACTAAGAAATATTACCGGGCTTATGTGGAAGTTAAGAAAAGCAATGTAAAAGAAGAACATTAGATAGCAAAGGAGAATTAAATCATGTGTAAAATAATCGCAATCGCAAACCAGAAAGGCGGTGTCGGCAAGACCACCACTACAAGCAACTTAGGGATTGGACTGGCAAAACAGGGAAAGAAAGTGCTGCTGATTGATGCGGACGCACAGGGCAGTCTGACAGCGAGTTTAGGATATACAGAACCGGATACTCTGGAAGTCACGCTTGCAACCATTATGGGGGATTTAATCAATGATGAAGAAGTAGAGCCGACAGAGGGTATCCTGCACCATGAGGAAGGGATAGACCTTATGCCGGGGAACATTGAATTGTCCGGTCTGGAAGTTTC
>CANRBP010000015.1 GCA_947628875.1 uncultured Lachnospira sp. | reverse complement strand
GGATAGGACGTTCGGAAAGCCCGCTGGCCGCTGCGTTTTCTTTTGCCCATGCGACCATTCCCTTGGCGGCGTCAACGTGGGTCACATTTCCTCCGGCTGCAGCGCATGCAAGTGTCGCGCCGCCTGTGTAGGCAAAAAGATTGAGTATCCTGACAGGCCTGTCAGGGGAAGCCGCTCTGGCTCTGGCAATCTGGCCGCTTATCCAGTCCCAGTTAGCTGCCTGCTCCGGAAACAGGCCGGTATGCTTGAAACTGAACGGTTTCAGGTTAAAGGTCAGCGGCGCTGCTGAATCGGGACTTGCATAATGTATCTGCCATTGCTGAGGCAGATCAAAAAATGTCCATTCGCCGCCTCCGCTGGAGCTGCGATGATAGTGGCCGTTCATTTTGCGCCATCCGGCATGCGTCTTTGGAGTATCCCATATAACTTGCGGATCCGGACGGACAAGAAGGTATTTCCCCCATCTCTCTAATTTCTCGCCGCATGAAGTGTCAAGCACTTCGTAGTCGGTCCAATGTCTGGCAATAAACATGAATTATCCTCCTGAAATATAGTAAGTTTTCAACAGTATAACGAAATTTGTTTTGCGTGGCAAGACGGTTTTATCCGCAGCTTCGCAGTTGCTACAAAAGAGCGGATATGTTAAAATGTGGTTATTAATCCGCTGGCTGTCCTGAGAACGCCAAACAGGGCGTCAGCATGTTATTTTGACAGGCAGGAGCATTGTATAAGGAGGAGTATGTTTAAAGATTATAAAAAGGAATATTTAATGAAAGATATTGCGGCCGGGATTATCGTCGCGCTTATATCCATACCGATTTCCATGGGGTATGCGCAGGTGGCCGGTCTTCCGGTAATATACGGGCTGTATGGTTCGCTTTTTCCGGTAATACTGTTCGGCTTGATCTCATCATCTCCGCAGTTTGTATTCGGCGTAGATGCCGCACCTGCGGCGCTTGTTGGAGGAACGCTGGCAACCATGGGCATAGCATCAGGTTCAGCGGAGGCCATGCAGCTGGTGCCGGTTATTACATTTATGACGGCGTGCTGGCTTATGCTGTTTTACGTCCTGCGTGCAGGGCGGCTGGTCAATTATATTTCCAAGCCTGTGCTTGGCGGTTTTATCTCAGGCATTGGCTGTACTATCATTCTGATGCAGGTATCCAAGCTGTTCGGCGGGGCAGCCGGGTCGGGCGAGGTTTTTCAGCTTCTCTACCATATTGCAGGACAGTTTGGGGAATTTAACATGCTGTCGGCAGCTATGGGCGTTGGAACTGTGCTTTTGGTGCTGGCCATGAAAAAGGCCGCTCCCAAGTTCCCGATGTCAGTTGTTATGATGGTGCTGGGGGCATTATCTACAGCTGTATTCCATGTTGATAAATATGGAGTCAAGCTGCTGCCGGAAGTTGAGCCGGGTCTGCCGCATTTTGTCATGCTTGATTTTTCAGCGCTTTTCAGAGATGGGGGAAGCCATTTCCTCGATCTTATGATGATGGCGCTCACGATAGCGCTTGTGATTGTTTCCTCAACGCTTCTTATGACAAACAATTATGCTGTAAAATATGGCTACAAGGTTCAGAATAACCGGGAAATACTTGCATATTCACTTTCCAATCTGCTTGCGGCATTTCAGGGCTGCTGTCCGCTCAACGGCAGCGTGTCAAGGACGGGCATGGCTGACCAGTTCGGCTGCAAATCCCAGGTTATGTCGCTGTCGGCGGGCGTGGTGATGGCTTTTGTGCTGCTGTTTGGCACAGGATTTATAAGTTACCTGCCGGTGCCGGTGCTGACCGGAATTGTCATAGCGGCGCTGATCGGGATATTGGAATTTGGCATGGCAAAAAAGCTGTGGCATGCGGACAGAATGGAATTTTTTATTTTCATGGGTGCATTTCTGGGCGTCCTGATATTGGGAACTATTTATGGCGTTATTATCGGTGTTGTGCTTTCCTTTACGGCGGTTGTAAAACGCGCGACTATACCGCCTAAGGCGTACCTTGGCATGATACCGGGAAGAGACGGTTTTTACAGCCTTGCTCGCAGCCGCAATGCGCATTCAATCCGGAATACGGTGGTTTACCGGTTCAGCGGTTCTCTGTTTTTTGCCAATATAGATGCGTTCCAGCAGGATATTGAAAATGCAGCATCGCCTGATGTGCATCAGATCATTGTGGACGCGAGCGGTATCGGAAGCGTGGATATCACGGCGGCCGAGCGGCTGGTGCTGATTAATGAAAATCTGCGCAGCAAAGGCGTGCGGTTTTATCTGACAGAGCATGTGGAGGCTTTAAATGATTCGCTGCGGCGGCTGGGAGCCGGAAGCCTTGTTGAACAGGGTGTTGTGCGCCGGACCATTTCGCTGGCGCTGCGCGATGCCGGCGTGGAGCGCCCTTATCCGCTTGATGAGCGTGATGGCGTGCATCCTGATGCGCGCGTGATCGAGCAGAATGACCAGCTTGCAGAGTTTGAGTGGGCATTTGGAGAGGAAGCGGAAGCGCGAATGGAAGAGCTTGCGAAGGAGGTAGGCCGGAAAATGTCCGAGGAGGACACCTACAATGCAAAAGATGCCATACTTGAGGCTGAGCGCAATACCGCATGGGGGCGGATAGGCCTGTTTGACGAGGAGGAACTGCTGGATCACCTGAAAATGCATTTGGCTGAAATTGCCCAGCAGAGCCATCATGACCCGCATGAGATTGAGGAAAAGATAGAGCAGCGCAGGGCAGTGGTCGAGCAGAAGCTTCAGAATCTGAACCCGGAGGCGCTGAAACTTCTGAAAAAGCACCGTGATGAGCTGGCGCGCCATTACCGTGAGGAAAAGAATAAGGCAGATGACTGAATAATCTGTTGCCAAAAATCCAGGTTATGTGATAAGATGTTTGGCGTGTTCACGAAAAACGTGCATAGTTACTGACAGTAAACAGAGATTATTTACAAAATGGGAGGAAAGTTATGTTTTGTCCGAATTGTGGAGCAAAATGTGAAGATGGGGATTTGTTCTGTACAGAGTGCGGCACGTCTCTGTCAGAAACAGCAAAAGAACTGGCAGAAAGCCAAAGCAGCCAAAGCAGCCAAGGCAGCCAAGGCAGCCAAGGCAGTCAGGACAGCCAAAGCAGCCAGGGCAGCCAAGGCAGCCAGGGCAGTCAGGACAGCCAAAGCAGTCAGGGCAGTCAGGACAGCCAGGACAGTCAGGACAGTCAGGACAGCCAGGACAGCCAGTCTGTAACAGATGTACAGCCGGCGCAGCAGGAACAGAACCAGCAATTTGCGCAGCAGGAACAGAACCAGCAGTATGCGCAGAACCAGCAGTTTGCACAGAATCAGCAATTTGCGCAGAACCAGCAGTATATGCAGAACCAGCAGTATATGCAGAACCAGCAGTATGCGCAGTATTCGCAGTATGCGCAGCCGAAGAAACCGTTCAAGATACCGAAAGCGGTGATTGCAGCAGCAGCGGCGCTGGCGGCCATAGTGATTGCCGTATCTGTATTTATCGGTATAGGCGTAAGTGCAACTGATTATAAGAAGACGGCCAAAAAATTTGTGAAGGCTTATGTCAGCGGCGACTATGACAAGGCGTATGGTTATATCAATATGCCGGAAAGCGAGTTCCTGACGCTGGAATGCTTTAAGGCTGTCCATGAACAGGATACTGCGAGAGAAGTGGCCGAGGTCGAAGTCAGGGAGTCAGAATCGGATTATGAAGATTCAGTGCTTGTTAAGGGATTGTATATCCGTTTCACATATAAGGAAGGCGGTTCAAGCACAGGCTATCTGAATATGGAGCGTGCAGCCGATAATTACATGCTGTTCTTTAAGCAGTATAAGGTAAGCGCTTCGGATATTATTACAAAAAATGCCATGATCCAGATACCTAAAGGACTCAAAGGCTATTTGAATGGCGTGGAGATATCAGATGCCTATCTTGTCACAGATGATGATTACAGCAGTGATATGTATTCATATTATAAAGTGCCGTACATGTTTAGCGGAGAAAATAAGCTCAAGATAACAGGCGAGACGATTGAGGATTATGAAACTGAAATTTATGCGAATTATGACGAGCAGAATTTTGGGATATCTGCCAGCGACTTAAAAATTAAGGAATCCGTAAAAGAAAGCCTGCAGCAGCAGGCCGCGCAAGATGTAAAGAAAATTGCAGAGGCCGGTGTCGCAAACAAATCATTCTCAGAGATAAGCAGTATGATCGCAAATGATTATTCAGACGGCGTAAAGCAGGATTACGAGAGGTATGTGATCGGGCAGCTCCATACAAGCAGGGAAGTTTCCGAGCTGACGCTGGACGGCATAAAAGCGGAGTGCAAATCGGCATATGCAATAACTTCCAAGGGATATCCGAGCCAGAAAGTTTCCCTTTCTTACAGCATGACGGGAAAATATGCTTATAAATCATCTTCCTCAACATTGCGGGACGGCAAGGGAAGCACATCATCAGCCTCCATTACCTATGTGTATGTTGACGGCAAATGGGTTATTTCAGATATAAATCTGAATTTCTCGATTTATTAAAATATATAAAAAAGCGGCGCAATCTTTGTATTAAAAAAAATACAAAGATTGCTGTTGCAATTATAGCGCGATTTGTGTATACTGGTGGAGCTGTGACATTGATAGCTATGAAGCGAGAGGTTGCTGCCGTATGGCAGGTTTTCCGTGGAGCGAATGTCAAATAAACTGGCGACAAGTCACTGTACCAACAGGATCTGCTGCGAGCAGAAAAAGCACGCGGCTGTTTATCAAAACGGCATGATACGCGTGGAAGTGTGTACAGTCACCGCTTGTCGTACTTACATTGAAAGTGCGAAAAGGAGGCGACTTTTTTAATGGCAAATCAGGTAATCAGAATTACGCTGAAGGCTTACGATCATCAGCTGATCGATCAGTCTGCAAGGAAAATCATCGAAACCGTAAAAAAGACAGGAGCGCAGGTGAGCGGTCCGGTACCTCTTCCGACAAAGAAGGAAGTTATCACGATCCTGAGGGCTGTCCACAAGTACAAGTACTCCAGGGAACAGTTTGAGCAGAGGACTCATAAGAGGCTTATCGATGTCCTTACTCCATCTCAGAAAACGGTTGATGCATTATCCAAACTCGAGATGCCAGCTGGCGTGTTCATTAATCTCAAGGTTATGAGCTGATTCATTTCCTTGGAAAGGAACACAAATTTATTTTTATTTATTTAAGGCAATAATCCTGAAGGGTTTAATATAGAAGCAACAAACACAAAGCGGTGGTGTGGGTTCCACTTATATTAGCTGTTCTAGGATGACAGGATGCGCTTGTGCTGAAAAGGCATTATCATTCTGTCCGCTGTAGATTTAAACAGGAGGGAAATCAATGAAGAGGGCAATTTTAGCAACAAAGGTCGGAATGACTCAGATCTTCAATGAAGATGGCGTGCTGACGCCGGTAACTGTTCTTCAGGCGGGGCCTTGTGTGGTAACACAAGTAAAGACGGTTGAGAACGACGGTTATAATGCAATTCAGGTTGGTTTTGCTGACATTAAGGAAAAACATGTAAGCAAGCCTGTTAAGGGACATTTTGACAAGGCAGAGGTTCCTTACAAGAGATTTGTAAGAGAGTTTAGGCTTGAGAATGCTGCTGATTATTCAGTAAAAGATGAAATCAAAGCTGATATCTTTGCAGCAGGGGACAAGGTTGATGCAACGGCTATTTCAAAGGGTAAAGGCTTCCAGGGCGCAATCAAGAGATTTGGTCAGTCCAGAGGACCTATGGCTCATGGTTCTAAATTCCACAGACATCAGGGTTCAAATGGTTCAGCAACAACACCTGGCAGAGTTTTCAAGGGAAAAGGAATGCCTGGGCATATGGGCGCTAAGCGTGTCACGGTCCAGAATCTTGAAGTAGTAAGAGTTGATGCTGAAAATAATATTATTCTGGTCAAAGGCGCAGTTCCTGGACCTAAGAAATCTTTAGTAACACTGAAAGAAACAGTAAAAACTATTCGCTAGTTTTTGCTAAGGAAGGAGGACCATACAGATGGCAAACGTATCTGTTTACAATATGGAAGGCAAGGAAGTTGGTTCAATAGAGTTAAACGATGCCGTATTCGGTGTTGAGATCAAAGAACACCTTGTACACAGGGCAGTTGTGCTCCAGCTTGCAAATAAGCGCCAGGGAACACAGAGCGCAAAGACACGTTCGGAAGTTTCCGGCGGCGGAAGGAAACCGTGGAGGCAGAAAAGAACCGGCCACGCAAGGCAGGGTTCGATCAGAGCGCCTCAGTGGAAGGGCGGCGGAGTTGTATTTGCGCCGAAGCCGAGAGATTACTCATTTAAGATGAACAAGAGGGAAAAGAGGACTGCACTGTTCTCCGTTCTCACATCAAAGGTAAATGACAGCAAGCTTATTGTCCTTGATGAGTTCAAGCTTGATGAGATTAAGACAAAGAAGTTCGTTCAGGTTATGAACAATTTGAGTGCCGAAAAGGCGTTATTCCTGCTTGAGGGCAGCAATCAGAATGTATTTCTTTCAGGAAGGAATATCCCTACAGTTAAGGTTTTACCAATAAATGAAATTAATGTTTATGACATTCTGAAGTATGATAAGCTTGTTTTGACAAAGGCGGCTGTAGAAAAACTAGAGGAGGTGTATGTGTAATGGCAAATATCCAGTATTATGATGTTATCATCAAGCCAGTAATCACAGAGAAATCCATGGCAGATATGGCTACTAAGAAATATACGTTTCTGGTTCATCCGGAAGCAAATAAGATCATGATCAAAGAGGCAGTTGAGAAAATGTTCGAGGGCACGAAGGTTGCCAAAGTGAACACTATGAACATGATCGGCAAGAAAAAGAGAAGAGGCAATGTGATCGGCACAACAGCAAAGACAAAGAAGGCAATTGTCCAGCTGACAGAAGAAAGCAAGGATATTGAGCTTTTTGAAGGCCTCTAAAAATAGTGTAGAAAACAATATTACACAGACCGAAAGGAGAGAATATAATGGGAATCAAAACATATAACCCATATACACCTTCCAGAAGAAATATGACTGGTTCGGATTTCTCAGAGATAACAAAGAGCAAACCGGAGAAATCCCTGCTGGTTTCCAAGAATAAAAAGGCAGGCCGTAACAATCAGGGTAAGATTACGGTTCGCCATCGCGGCGGCGGACACAAGCAGAAATACAGGCTTGTTGATTTCAAGAGGAATAAGGAAGGCATACCGGCAAAAGTTATCGGTATCGAGTACGATCCGAACAGAACAGCAAACATCGCTCTTATCTGCTATGCAGATGGACAGAAGTCATATATACTGGCGCCGCAGGGATTGACTGACGGCATGGTTGTGCAGAATGGCTCAGGAGCAGAAATAAAGGTGGGCAACTGTCTGCCGCTTTCTGAAATTCCTGTAGGTACGCAGATCCACAATATCGAATTATATCCGGGCAGGGGCGGCCAGCTCGTCCGTTCAGCCGGAAATTCAGCTCAGCTTATGGCTAAAGAGGGCAAATATGCGACACTTCGTTTGCCTTCAGGCGAGATGAGAATGGTTCCGATATTGTGCCGCGCAACGATCGGCGTTGTTGGCAACAGTGACCACAACCTGATTAATATCGGCAAGGCAGGACGTAAAAGGCATATGGGTATCCGTCCTACAGTCCGCGGTTCCGTTATGAACCCGAACGACCATCCGCACGGCGGCGGTGAAGGCAGGGCGCCTGTCGGACGTCCAAGTCCAATGACTCCTTGGGGCAAGCCGGCTATGGGCTTAAAGACCAGAAAGAAGAAAAAACAGTCCAACAAGCTGATCATCAGAAGAAGAGACGGCAGGGTTATCAAGTAATCATTTTAACGAATAAATATCAGGATTATTAAGGAGGTTTCAACCTATGGCTCGATCACTTAAAAAAGGACCGTTTGCAGACGAGAGCCTGCTCAAAAAGATAGATGCATTGAATGCAAAAGATGAAAAGCAGGTTATCAAGACATGGTCACGTCGTTCAACAATTTTTCCGCAGTTTGTTGGACATACCATCGCTGTGCATGATGGAAGGAAACATGTTCCGGTATATATAACAGAGGACATGGTTGGCCATAAGCTCGGTGAGTTCGTTGCGACAAGAACTTACAGGGGACATGGCAAGGACGAGAAAAAGAGCAGGTAAGTTTACGAAATATATATTGATTAATTGAAAGGAGGCTTTCATTCATGGCAAAGGGACATAGATCCAAGATAAAGAGAGAGAGGAACGCCGTTAAGGATACAAGGCCGAGCGCCAAGTTATCATATGCCAGAGTGTCAGTTCAGAAAGCATGCTTTGTACTGGATGCCATAAGAGGCAAGAGCGTAGAAGAGGCGCTTGCAATCTTAATGTACAGTCCGAGATATGCTTCAACACTTATAGAGAAGCTGCTTAAATCAGCTATCGCGAATGCCGAGAACAATAACGGCATGGATGCCAGCAGGCTTTATATCCAGGAGTGTTACGCTAACAAAGGACCTACAATGAAGAGGATACAGCCGAGGGCACAGGGAAGGGCTTACAGGATCGAGAAGAGAACCAGCCACATCACGATTGTGCTTAACGAGAGATAATAAATAATTTCCGCAGGCTGTTCAGAAGTTGCACAAAAGCCGGGGCAGCGATACCGGCATCGTGCAACAGGCTGGAAATTTCAGGGATAATGTCAGTAGCGAGTAGAAAGGAGTTTTAAATGGGACAGAAAGTTAACCCGCATGGTTTAAGAGTCGGTATCATCAAAGACTGGGACTCAAAGTGGTACGCAGAAGAAGCGTTTGCTGATAACCTTGTAGAAGATTACAATATCAGAAAGTTCCTTAAAAAGAAATTATATGCAGCAGGGATTGCGAAGATTGAGACAGAGAGAGCATCAGACAGGCTGAAGGTCATCATTCATACAGCAAAGCCGGGCGTTGTCATCGGCAAGGGCGGCGCAGAGATCGAGAACCTGAAAAAGCAGGTAGAGAAATTGACAGCAGCAAAGAAGCTGAGCATCGACATCAAGGAAGTAAAGAAGCCGGACAAAGATGCGCAGCTTGTAGCAGAGAATATCGCACAGCAGCTGGAAAACCGTATTTCTTTCAGAAGAGCTATGAAATCATGCATGAGCAGAACCATGAAGCAGGGAGCAAAGGGTATCAAGACCGCATGTTCAGGACGTCTTGGCGGCGCCGACATGGCTCGTACAGAATTTTACAGCGAAGGTACAATTCCGCTTCAGACGCTCCGCGCTGATATCGACTATGGTTTTGCAGAGGCAAACACAACCTATGGCAAAATCGGCGTGAAAGTTTGGATCTATGAAGGAGAGGTACTTCCGGCAAAGAAGTCTAATGCTAATAAGGAAGGGAGCGAACAATAATGTTACTACCTAAGAGAGTTAAATATCGCAGACAGTTCCGTGGTTCTATGGCAGGCAAGGCGTCCAGGGGTACAAAGATCACCAATGGCGAGTATGGTATTATTGCAACAGAACCATGTTGGATTAAATCAAACCAGATTGAGGCTGCCCGTATTGCAATGACGCGTTACATCAAGCGTGGCGGTAAAGTATTTATTAAGATTTTCCCGGATAAGCCGGTAACAGGCAAGCCTATTGGTGTCCGTATGGGTAAAGGTAAAGGTAACTTGGAGTGCTGGGTAGCAGTAGTTAAACCTGGACGTGTAATGTTTGAGATTTCAGGTGTTGCAGAGGAAGTTGCCAAGGAGGCATTGAGACTTGCGACACATAAACTGCCTTGCAAGTGTAAGGTCGTTTCACGTGCAGACTTAGAAGGCGGTGATAACAGTGAAAATTAATAAATATTTGGAAGATTTAAGAGCAAAGTCAGTTTCAGAGCTGAATGATGAATTAGTAGCTGCTAAGAAGGAACTTTTCAATCTGAGGTTCCAGAACGCAACAAACCAGCTGGATAACACAAGCAGAATTAAAGAAGTTAGAAAAAACATTGCAAGGATCCAGACTGTTATTGCACAGAAAAACGCTTAATGGGACAGATGCTTAAAGATTCCCGGTGAAAGGAGAACCAGCTGTGGTAGAAAGAAATTTGAGGAAAACTCGTACTGGCAGGGTTGTAAGCAATAAAATGGATAAGACGATCGTTGTTGCTGTTGAGGATAACGTAAAGCATCCGCTGTACAACAAGATTGTCAAGAGGACTTACAAATTAAAGGCTCATGATGAGAAAAATGAATGCCTTATCGGAGACGTTGTCAAGGTAATGGAAACAAGGCCGCTGTCCAAGGAAAAGAGATGGCGTCTGGTTGAGATCATCAGCAGGGCAAAATAATTTTGCAGTTATTGATATTACTGGAAAAGCAGTAGTGTGAAAAACAGATTTTTCGCACAGCAATTTTGTGTAAGGAACCAAAGGTTCACCTAAGCGCTGCTTTGCACAAAGTTGCCCGTATATGCAAAATGCAGCGCGGAAATGAGGATTATTATGATACAACAGGAAAGCAGACTTAAAGTTGCCGATAACACAGGCGCAAAGGAAATCCTTTGCATCAGGGTTATGGGCGGCTCTACAAGAAGATATGCAAATATCGGCGATGTGATCGTTGCTTCGGTCAAAGATGCAACACCAGGCGGCGTTGTTAAGAAGGGCGATGTTGTGAAGGCCGTTGTAGTTCGTACTGTAAAAGGCGCGCGCCGCAAAGACGGTTCATATATCAGGTTTGACGAAAACGCTGCGGTTATTATTAAAGATGACCAGACTCCAAGAGGAACACGTATCTTTGGACCAGTTGCTAGAGAGTTAAGAGATAAGAAATTTATGAAAATTGTATCTTTAGCTCCAGAAGTATTATAGGAGGTGCTGCAATGTCAGCTGTAAGAATAAAAAAAGGCGATACTGTTAAAGTGATTGCAGGCAAGGACAAAGGCAAAGAGGGCAAGGTTATGTCCATAAATGCAAAGAAACACAAAGCTGTGGTTGAAGGCATTAACATGGTTACAAAACATGCAAAGCCAAGCCAGTCTAACCCGCAGGGCGGCATACTGCATCAGGAGGCGCCAATCGATATTTCAAATATTGCCTATGTGATCAAGGGCAAGACGACAAAGATAGGTTATGAATTTAGGGACGGAAAGAAAGTTCGCATTGCAAAGGCAACTGGCGAAGTAATTGACTGATACGGGAAAGGAGGCAGCAGAAATTGAGTAGGCTTAGAGAATTATACGATAATGAAATCGTAGCAAAAATGACAGAAAAATTCGGTTATAAAAATAAAATGATGGTTCCGAAGCTTGATAAGATCGTAATCAATATGGCGATCGGCGAAGCTAAGGAGAATGCAAAAATTCTTGATGTTGCAGCAAAAGAACTGGAGATCATTTCGGGACAGAAGCCTGTTCTGACAAAGGCAAAACATTCCATTGCAAACTTTAAGCTCAGGGAAGGAATGCCAATCGGCTGCAAGGTAACGCTGCGCAGCGAGAAAATGTATGAATTTTTGGACAGATTGGTAAACCTCGCATTACCTCGTGTTCGTGACTTCAGGGGCGTGAATCCGGATTCATTTGACGGCAGGGGTAATTATGCTCTCGGCATCAAGGAACAGCTTATCTTCCCTGAGATTGAGTATGATAAGATTGATAAGATAAGAGGCATGGATGTGATTATCACAACTACGGCCAAGACAGACGAAGAGGCGCGTGAACTGCTTAGAATGTTCAACATGCCGTTCAGAAAGTAATGATCAGGAGGGAAATTCAATGGCTAAAACTTCAATGAAGGTAAAGCAGCAGAGAAAACCTAAGTATTCTACAAGAGCATATACACGCTGCAGAATCTGCGGACGTCCGCATGCTTATTTAAGGAAATTCGGGATTTGCAGAATTTGCTTCCGTGAATTGGCATACAAGGGTCAAATTCCAGGCGTAAAGAAGGCATCCTGGTAAAATTTAACAAAAGTCCCGGCAGCGGGAAACCGGTTAATGAATTAAGGAGGAACATTTATAATGACAGATCCAATTGCAGATATGCTTACAAGAATCCGTAATGCAAATACAGCAAAGCATGACACAGTTGATGTGCCGTCATCAAAGATGAAGCTTGCAATCGCAAAGATCCTTTTAGATGAAGGCTATATCAGGTCATATGAGCTGGTGGATAACGGCAATTTCAAAGATATCCATATCACGTTGAAATATGGCAAGGATAAGAATGAAAAAATCATCTCAGGACTGCAGAGAATTTCCAAGCCGGGTCTGAGGGTATATGCAAACAAAGAAGAGCTTCCAAAAGTGCTCGGCGGCCTTGGCATTGCAATTATATCAACAAACAAGGGCGTTGTTACTGATAAAGAAGCAAGGAAGCTCGGCGTCGGCGGAGAAGTTCTTGCATTTATCTGGTAAAACAGATTGGATTTTTCGGCGGACTTAAAGCATAGAAAGATGATGGATTATTAATCAGGAGGTGTACGGCATGTCACGTATAGGAAGAATGCCTATCGCTATACCTGCAGGCGTTACTGTAGATATAGCAGAAAATAATAAAGTGACTGTAAAGGGTCCAAAGGGGACATTGGAGAGAGTGTTGCCGGCAGAAATGGACATTAAAATGGAAGGCAGTGAGATTACTGTTTCAAGGCCAAACGATTTAAAGAGAATGAAATCACTTCATGGCCTGACCAGGACACTGATAAACAACATGGTAATCGGCGTCAGCGAAGGCTATGAGAAGAAGCTTGAGGTAAACGGCGTTGGTTACAGGGCGCAGAAGCAGGGCAAAAAGCTTGTGCTGTCGCTGGGTTATTCCCATCCGGTAGAGATGGAAGATCCGGAAGGAATCGAGACAGTCCTTGACGGACAGAATATTATCATTGTCAAGGGAATCAACAAAGAGCAGGTTGGCCAGTATGCAGCTGAGATCAGAAGCAAGAGAGAACCGGAGCCGTATAAGGGCAAGGGTATCAAGTATGCAGATGAGGTTATCAGGCGTAAGGTTGGTAAGACGGGTAAGAAGTAATTAAAGGAGTGAACAAAAATGGTTAGTAAAAAATCAAGAACGGAAGTTCGTGAAAATAAACATAGAAGATTACGTAATCGTTTCAGTGGTACACCGGAAAGGCCACGTCTGGCTGTGTTTAGAAGCAATAATCATATGTACGCTCAGATTATTGACGATACAGCAGGCAGGACGCTTGTTTCAGCATCTACGCTTGACCAGGCTATAAAAACAGAGGTTGAAAAGACAAATAATGTAGAGGCGGCTGCAGCTGTAGGCAGGCTGGTGGCAAAGAGGGCGCTCGAAAAGGGTATTACAACGGTAGTCTATGACAGGGGCGGTTTCATATATGAAGGCAAAGTAAAAGCATTAGCTGAGGCAGCCAGAGAAGCTGGCCTTGAATTCTAGGCGGAAGGGAGATTACAGTATGAAACGTACAATCATTGATGCCAGCCAGTTAGAATTAAATGATAACGTAGTGGCAATCAAGCGTGTAACAAAGGTTGTAAAGGGCGGCCGTAATTTCAGGTTTGCAGCGCTGGTAGTTGTTGGAGATGGCAACGGCCATGTTGGAGCAGGCATCGGCAAGGCGGCTGAAATTCCGGAAGCTATCCGTAAGGGCAAAGAAGATGCCATGAAGCATCTGATAGAAGTTCCTATTGACAATAATGGTTCCGTTCCGCATGATTATATCGGAAAGTTTGGCAGCTCAACAGTTCTTCTGAAGAGGGCGCCAGAAGGTACAGGTATCATCGCAGGCGGTCCTGCGCGTTCTGTGCTGGAGCTTGTCGGAATCAAGAATATCCGTACAAAGTCACTTGGCTCAAATAACAAGCAGAATGTTGTGCTTGCCACGATTGCAGGCCTTCAGAAAATGAAGACGCCGGAAGAAGTCGCAAGGCTCCGCGGCAAATCAGTAAGCGAGATCGTAGGCTGAAATGCCTGCGTCAGGTAATGCGCAGAAGCAAGCGCAGGAATGGAGGTAAAAATGGCTGATAAAAAGTTAAGGATCACTTTGGTAAAATCTCCAATCGGTGCTGTACCTAAGCATAGAAGGACAGTTACGGCCATGGGTTTAAACAAGATGCATAAGACCGTTGAACTTCCGGACAATGCAGCGACAAGGGGTCAGATACAGCAGATTGGCTATATGTTAAAAGTAGAAGAAATTTAAACAGATTTAGAGAAAAGGAGGTGCCAGCATGGATTTATCCAATTTAAAGCCTGTTGAGGGTTCAGTAAAGAATAAGTTCAGAAAAGGCCGTGGACATGGTTCAGGAAACGGCAAAACAGCCGGCAAGGGACATAAAGGCCAGAAAGCGCGTTCAGGTGCGCCTAGACTGGGATTCGAGGGCGGCCAGATGCCGTTGTACAGAAGAATACCAAAGAGAGGTTTTACAAACAGAAACCGTCTTGAAATTGAAATTGTCAATGTCAATCAGCTTGAGGCATTTGACGATGGCGCAGAGATCACAATAGAATCTCTGATTGAATCAGGTATCATCAAGAACCCAAAAGATGGCGTAAAGGTACTTGGGAAAGGGGACTTGACTAAGAAACTTACAGTTAAAGTGAACGCTTTCAGCGCATCAGCTAAAGAGAAAATCGAGGCTGCTGGTGGAACCTGCGAGGTGATCTGATGTTTAAATCGCTTTTGGCAGCATTTAAAAATAAAGATATCCGTAAAAAGCTGATGTATACGCTTATGATGCTCATTGTGATCAGAATAGGAAGCCTGCTTCCTATTCCGGGCGTCAATACGGAATATTTCAGCACTCTTTTAAGCGATATTGCGACAGGTGATCTGAGCTACCTCAGTGCATTTACAGGAGGCTCCTTTGAGCGCATGGGCCTGTTTGCGCTGAGCATAACGCCATACATCACTTCATCTATTATCATGCAGTTGCTGACTATCGCCATTCCGAAGCTTGAGGAGATGCAGAAGGAAGGCGAGGACGGCAGGAAGAAGATTGCCTCCATCACCAGGTATGTGACGATCGGCCTCTCGCTCTTCGAGAGTATAGCTATGGCAATCGGCTTTGGCAGGCAGGGTCTTATTAAAGACTATGAAGGCATGAGCATGCTTCATTATACGACAAGCATAATTGTTGTTGTTTCTGCACTTACAGCCGGTTCAGCAGTGCTGATGTGGATAGGTGAGCGCATTACGGAAAACGGCGTTGGAAATGGTATTTCCATTGTGCTTCTGATAAATATTATTTCCAGCATACCTAATGATTTTGCAACGCTGTTTGGAACTTTCGTATCCGGAAAAACGATTGCGCGCGGCACAACTGCGGCTGTCATCATTCTGGCAATCATGGTTGCTGTTGTTGCACTTGTCTGCCTGCTTCAGGCTGGCGAGCGCAGGATACCGGTACAGTATTCGCAGAAAGTTGCCGGCAGGAGATCTGTAGGCGGACAGTCTACCCATATACCGTTAAAGGTAAATACGGCAGGCGTCATGCCTATTATCTTCGCATCATCTATAATGCAGTTCCCGGTCATAATCGTCCAGCTGTTTTCCAGCAGGACATATGAATGGACAAAGTACCTGAGTTCTTCTTACTGGTGCAGGTTATCCATGCCGAAATATTCGATCGGCCTGCTCTTATATATTGTATTGGTTGTAGTATTTGCCTATTTCTATACATCCATTACATTTAACCCGATCCAGATTGCAGATAACATGAAAAAGGCAGGCGGCGTTATCCCGGGTATTACGCCGGGTAAGTCAACCAGCGATTACCTCAACAGGATATTGAATTATATTGTGTTCGTAGGTGCGGTGGGTCTGATGATTATCGCATTGATACCGATCCTGTGTTCAGGCATCTTCAATGCAAGCGTATCTTTTGGCGGCACGTCCATCATCATCATCGTTGGCGTTGTGCTTGAAACAATGCGGCAGATAGAGTCCATGATGGTCAACCGTTATTACAAAGGATTTTTAAGCGAATAATATACAAGAAAACACAAGACTTGCCCGGATTATTCTGGGTGAGTCGTTTGTGTATAATCTCAAACTCATGTCTGGAGGTAAAAAATGAAAGTTATCATGTTAGGTGCGCCGGGTGCCGGAAAAGGCACGCAGGCCAAAAAAATAGCTGAAAAATATGGCATACCGCATATTTCAACAGGAGATATTTTCAGGGCAAACATTAAAAACAATACAGAACTTGGGAAAAAAGCAAAAATGTATATGGATAAAGGCGAACTTGTGCCGGATTCACTCACGCTTGACCTGATCATGGATCGTTTCAAAGAGGCGGACTGTGCTGACGGATATGTGCTGGACGGCTTCCCGAGGACGATACCGCAGGCAGAGGCGCTTGACAGGGCGCTTGCAGAAAACGGCGAAGCGGTTGACCATGCCATCAATGTGGAAGTTGCGGACGAAAACATTATAAACCGCATGTCCGGCAGGCGCGCGTGCCTTAGCTGCGGCGCAACATATCATATCAAGTATAATCCGTCCAGGCAGGAAGGCATCTGCGATACATGCGGGGAAAAGCTTATCCTGAGAGATGATGATAAGCCGGAGACGGTACAGAACAGGCTGTCAGTTTACCATCAGCAGACGCAGCCGCTTATTGATTATTATTCTAAGAAAGGCGTGCTGGCTGAGGTAGACGGAACTAAAGATATGGAAGAAGTTTTCCGGGATATTATTGCAGTTTTAGATAAATAGTTAAAATGGTATGAATATTGAGCGGGGATTATAATTAAATATGGCAGTTTCAGTAAAATCAAAAAGGGAAATCGAGATAATGCGTGATGCAGGAAAAATTCTTGGAACCGTCTTAAATGAGCTTGGCAGAAAGATACAGCCAGGCATCACAACGCACTTAATCGACCAGATGGGGAACGAGATGATACGCAGCTACGGCTGCCAGCCGTCTTTTCTTGGATATGACGGTTATCCGGCATCAATCTGCGTATCGGTAAACGAGGAAGTTGTGCACGGCATACCGTCCAGGAAACGCGTATTGCGTGAAGGCGACATTGTCAGCCTTGATGCCGGGGTTATTTACAAGGGTTATCAGTCAGATGCCGCGAGGACATTTGCTGTCGGCAAGATAAGCAGCGAAGCGGAAAGGCTTATTAACGTGACCCAGCAGAGCTTTTTCGAGGGCATACGCTTTGCAAAGGAAGGCTGCCATTTGTACGAGATCTCCAATGCGATTGCAGAATATAATGAGAGCAACGGTTACAGCGTTATAAGAGATCTGGTAGGCCATGGAATCGGCACCAGCCTGCATGAAGAGCCGCAGATACCGAACTTCCGGCAGGAGCGCAGGGGCATACGCCTGTACGAGGGTATGACGCTGGCAATCGAGCCTATGGTTGCGGCAGGCGGATACGCGGTTAACTGGCTTGATGATGATTGGACTGTCGTTACGGCCGACCGTTCCCTGTCTGCGCATTATGAAAATACGGTGCTTGTAACAAAAAACGGGCCGGAGATCCTTTCGCTGGTTGAAGAATAGCAGAATGGGGAATCTATGAATGAAGAGTGGATCGGCTGCTTTGCAGAGTCCCGTGCAGGGCATGATAAATGTACATTATATGTAATAATCGGGGCAGATGATGAATATGTATATCTTTCAGACGGCAAAACAAAAACAGTAGAACATCCTAAAAAGAAGAAAATCAAACATATACAGCGCATAAACCGCAAAGACTGTGAGATAGAGGCCATACAGAGCAAAAAACTTGCATTGCATGACGAGGATGTCAGAAGGGCTATCAGGACTTATATTGACAATGAATGAGGAGAGGAGAGAAAGGTTATGTCAAAATCAGACGTAATTGAGATTGAAGGCGTAGTCGTTGAGAAACTGCCAAATGCATTTTTTAAAGTAGAACTGGAAAACGGACATCAGATCCTGGCAACGATCAGCGGAAAGCTGAGAATGAATTTCATACGTATCCTGCCGGGAGATAAAGTCACCATTGAAATGTCGCCATATGACCTGACAAAAGGCAGGATCATCTGGAGAGATAAATAAAAAATGCCAGAATATGAAATTTATTCTTGCAAACGAATCATCACCTGTGATACAATGTAAAACGAACTTGTCTGAAAGGAGGATTTTGCAATGAAGGTTAGATCATCAGTAAAACCAATTTGTGAGAAGTGCAAGATCATTAAAAGGAAAGGGAGCATCAGAGTAATCTGTGAGAACCCGAAGCACAAGCAGAGACAGGGCTGATATGCTGAACATGGGAAGCAAAAGATGCTTCTCCTGTTTGTGCGTGAAAAAGCCGGCATGTCCGGCATTTTGGCATCGGATATGCAATATCCGGTAATTATGCGGCTGCAGTGATGAACCGCCCGGCATAGTTGTCAGGTGTCATCGCTATTAAATATATGCAGGAAGAATGGCAGCGCACACATTTCAGGCGGCACTGTAAAGTGGCGAGCTGCGTATGTATTTGGATTGCACAGGTTATATAACAACTTATTTTTCATTGATTAAACGGAGGTTAAAGAACACATGGCTCGTATTTCAGGTGTAGACTTACCAAGAGAAAAGCGTATTGAGATCGGTTTGACTTATGTGTATGGCATAGGCAGAACCAGGTCTTCAAAGATTCTTGCTGAAGCAGGCGTGAATCCGGATACGCGCGTAAAGGATCTGACTGATGACGAGGTTGCAAGAATCGCAAAGGTCATTGACGCCGACACAGAGCATTTAGTAGAAGGTGACTTGAGAAGAGAAGTTGCCATGAATATCAAGAGGTTAAAGGAAATCGGCTGTTACAGAGGCATACGTCACAGAAAGGGTCTTCCATGCAGAGGTCAGAAAACAAAGACAAATGCAAGGACATGCAAGGGACCTAAGAAGACAGTTGCTAATAAGAAGAAGTAATCGGCAGGCTTTAATTAGGAGGTTAATTCAAAAATGGCTCAAAAAGTTACAAAAAAAGTGACAAAGAAGCGCGTAAAGAAGAACGTAGAAAGAGGACAGGCGCATATTCAGTCATCCTTTAACAATACAATCGTTACATTGACAGATGCAGAGGGCAATGCACTTTCATGGGCAAGCGCAGGCGGCCTTGGTTTCCGCGGTTCAAAGAAATCTACACCTTATGCTGCACAGATGGCGGCAGAGACAGCGACAAAAGCTGCATTGATTCATGGTTTGAAGTCAGTAGACGTTATGGTAAAGGGACCAGGTTCAGGCAGGGAAGCGGCTATCCGCGCACTTTCCGCATGCGGCCTTGAGGTTACAAGCATTAAAGATGTTACGCCGGTTCCGCATAACGGATGCCGTCCGCCAAAACGCAGAAGAGTTTAATTGAGGAGGTAGAGTTAAGATGGCAATCAATAGAACACCTGTCCTTAAAAGATGCAGATCCCTTGAGTTGGATCCGGTTTATTTGGGAATTGATAAAAAATCCAGAAGAAAGGCAAAGAACGCCGGAAGGAAGATCAGCGAATACGGCCTTCAGCTGAGGGAAAAGCAGAAGGCAAAGTTTATATACGGCGTATTGGAGAAGCCTTTCAGGAATTACTATAAAAAAGCCGAGAGGCAGAAGGGCATGACTGGCGAAAACCTTATGGTCATGCTGGAACTCAGGCTGGATAATGTTATATTCCGTTTGGGTTTTGCCAGGACAAGGAAAGAGGCAAGGCAGATAGTTGGACATAAGCATGTGCTGGTAAACGGCAAGCGCGTGACTATTCCGTCATATCTGGTTAAGGCAGGAGATGTCGTTGAGATAAGAGAAAAGTCAAAGACATTGACCAGATATAAGGAAATACTCGAAGCTACAAACGGAAGGCTTGTTCCTGAATGGCTTGAGTCTGACAGGGATGCGCTTAAAGGAACAGTTAAGCAGATTCCTACCAGGGAAATCATTGATGTTCCTGTAAATGAGATGCTTATCGTCGAGTTGTATTCAAAGTAATTTAAGTCAGGTCCAGTATATAAGGAGGAACTAGAGCATGGTTGATGCAGATTTTAATTTCAAGATGCCTAAGATTGAAATGACTGATGAATGTGCTGACGGCAAGTACGGAAGATTTGTGGTAGAACCACTTGAAAGAGGCTACGGTTTAACGCTTGGCAATTCACTTAGAAGAATTATGCTTTCCTCTCTTGTGGGCACGGCTGTAAGCAGTATAAAGATTGAGGGCGTGCTGCATGAGTTCAGTTCGATTCCTGGCGTGAAGGAAGATGTTACTGAGATTGTAATGAACATCAAACAGCTGGCGATTAAAAACAACAGCAATTCAATTGAACGCAAGGTCGCGCATATAGATTTTGCTGGTGAAGGTGTTGTGAGGGCATCGGATATACAGGTTGATTCGGATATAGAGATCATCAATCCGGATCTTGTGATCGCTCATCTGAATGGCGGCGCAGACTGCAAGCTGGTCATGGAGCTGACCATATCGAACGGCAGGGGTTACGTAAGTTCTGAAAAGAACAAGAGAGATGATCAGGCCGCAGGCGTGATCGCAGTGGATTCTATTTATACGCCGGTAGAGCGTGTCAATATGTCTGTAGAAAATACGCGTGTCGGCCAGGATACTGATTTTGACAAGCTGACGCTTGATATCTACACAAACGGAACCATTGCGCCAGATGAAGCTCTTAGCCTTGCTGCCAAGGTATTGAGCGAGCATTTGAAAGTATTCATAAATCTTTCAGAGAATGCTGCTAAGGCAGAGATTATGGTTGAGCAGCAGGAGGACGAGTCAAGCAAAGTACTGTCAATGAGCATTGAGGATCTGGAACTTTCCGTGCGTTCCTTCAATTGCCTCAAGCGTGCAGGCATCAATACGGTTGAGCAGCTGTGCAACAAAACGCCAGATGATATGATGAAGGTGCGCAATCTTGGCAAAAAATCGCTGGACGAAGTGCTCTTAAAGCTGAAGGAATTAAATTTAAGTTTGAGTCCAAATGAGGACTGACAGAAATTTGTAGGGAAAACACGCATTCAGTAAGTCCGTAAGAGCATGTATGCGCGTTACAAATTGAGGTTAAACGGAGGTTAAACAATGGCAAAATATAGAAAGCTTGGAAGAAAGTCAGACCAGAGAAAAGCTTTGCTGAGAGGTCAGGTAACGGCTTTGATTCAGAATGGCAAGATTATTACAACGGAGGCCCGCGCCAAGGAAGTAAGGAAGATCGCTGAGAAGATGATAACGCTTGCAGTAAAGGAAAAAGATAATTTTCAGACGGTTACGGTTACTGCCAAGGTAGCAAAGAAAGATGCTGACGGAAAGCGCATCAAGGAAGAAATCAACGGCAAGCGTGTTACAGTTTATGATACGGTTGAGCGCGAAGTACGCAAAGATCTTCCTTCCAGGCTGCATGCAAGAAGGCAGATGAGAAAAGTCCTCTATAATGTGACAGAGGTTCCGGCAGAAAATGCAGGAAGAAAGAAAAATACAAAAGTAATTGACCTTACAGATAAATTATTTGATGAAATCGCTCCAAAGTATGCTGGCCGTCAGGGCGGTTATACGAGAATCGTAAAAATTGGATTGAGAAAAGGCGATGCTGCAATGGAAGTACTGCTTGAGCTGGTATAATTTGTAAAGGTACTTTAGGGCGTGGATATTAGGTATTAACTTGATATCCACGCTCTTGCTGTATTTTGTTTTAAATAGGGATTAAGATGGATATTGTCAAAACAGAAAATCTTACATTTGAATATATAAGGCGCGATGAAGAAGGCAATGTGGACGGCATAACAACCGCAGTTGATAATGTAAATCTCTCTATCCGGCCGGGCGAGTTTGTCGCCATTCTTGGCCATAACGGTTCTGGAAAATCTACGCTTGCAAAGCATTTTAACGCGCTGGTGTCACCGACAGAGGGTACAGTCTGGGTTGATGGCATGGACACGGCAGATGATGCGAATCTGCTGAAAGTGCGCCAGGCAGCCGGAATGGTATTCCAGAATCCGGATAACCAGATTATCGGCACGCTTGTCGAGGAGGAGGTAGGCTTCGGACCTGAAAATATAGGCGTGCCTTCAGACGAGATATGGCAGCGCGTGTCGGAAAGCCTGAAAGCGGTCGGCATGTATGCGTTCCGTAAAGCATCTCCAAACAAGCTGTCGGGTGGCCAAAAGCAGCGCGTAGCGATCGCAGGCATTGTGGCGATGAAGCCAAAATGCATTGTTTTAGATGAGCCGACGGCAATGCTTGATCCGGCAGGCCGCAGAGAAGTTCTGGAGGTTCTGCATGAACTGAACCGCCGGGAACATGTGACGGTTATCCTTATCACTCATTACATGGAAGAAGTGACAGATGCTGACCGCGTGTTTGTGATGGATGCCGGAAAAGTTGTAATGGAAGGCGCGCCGCGCGCTATTTTTTCACAGGTAGAGAGGCTGAAAGAACTGCGGCTTGATGTCCCGCAGGTTACAGAGCTGGCATATGAGCTGAGGAAAAGCGGCATTCCGGTCCCGGAGGGGATACTGACAAGAGAAGAGTTGACGGAGGCGATAGGCAGGTTATG
>CANRBP010000014.1 GCA_947628875.1 uncultured Lachnospira sp. | reverse complement strand
GCTGCTGGCGCGTTACCGGGTGCCGGCATTTATATTTGTAAACAAAATGGATCAGCCAGGAATAAAGCGCTCCTTGATATTAGAGCAGTTAAAGAACAGGCTGTCCGATATGGTGTGTGATTTCACAGAGCCGGATCCGGAGGAGATCGCGTTGTGCGATGAAAGGCTGATGAATGAATTTTTGGAAAGCGGCGTGCTGGACAAACAGCTAATGGCGGACATGATAGCGCAGCGCAGGCTGTTCCCTTGTTTTTTCGGATCAGCTTTAAAGCTTACAGGGATCCGCGAACTGCTCAACGGCCTTCAGCAGTATGTGAAAGCAGGAAAATATCCAAAAGAATTTGGTGCGCGCGTGTTTAAAATCGCAAGGGATGCGCAGGGAAACAGGCTGACTTACATGAAAGTGACAGGCGGCGTGCTGCGCAGCCGCATGCAGATTTCGGAAAATGAAAAAATAAACCAGATACGGATATATTCGGGCGAAAAATATACGACAGTCAATGAACTTGAAGCAGGCGGCATATGTGCAGCTGTTGGACTGTCAGAGACCAGGCCGGGGCAGCCGATTGGATCGGACAAGGGAAGCTGCGTGCCGATGCTGGAGCCTGTGCTGACATACAGCCTGATATTGCCGCCGGGCGTTGAGGCTGTACAGCTTCTTCCGAAACTGCGGCAGCTTGAGGAGGAAGAACCGGAGCTGCATATCGCATGGGATGAGCGCCATGCGCAGATTCAAATACAGGTGATGGGCGCAGTTCAGATTGAAATACTGCAAAGCCAGATAGCGGAACGGTTTGGCGTGCAAGTGTCTTTCGGAACAGGCAGCATTGTGTACAAGGAAACAATTCAGAATACTGTTGAAGGTGTTGGGCATTTTGAACCGCTGCGCCATTATGCGGAAGTGCATCTGCTGATGGAGCCGCAGGAGCGCGGGAGCGGCATGTCCTATGAGGCCAGATGCAGCGAGGATATTCTTGATAAAAACTGGCAGCGCCTTGTGATGACGCATTTGTGCGAACGTGTGCATACAGGCGTATTGACGGGATCTCCGCTGACTGATATGAAAATCACGCTGGTGGCTGGGCGCGCGCATCAGAAACATACGGAGGGCGGTGATTTCAGGCAGGCGACATACCGGGCAGTCCGCCAGGGTTTGATGCAGGCTGAATCTGTTCTGCTGGAGCCATATTATGAATTTTTGCTTGAAGTTCCGCAGGAAGCAGTGGGCAGGGCAATGTCAGACCTTGAACGTATGCAGGCAGAATTTAATCATGCAGGATCATTTGATAAAAACGGCACAACACTGGGAATGCAGCAGATTACCGGTAAAGTATCAGTAGCAGCGCTGGGGGACTATCAGTCGAAAGTTGCGGCGTATACGAGGGGCGAGGGACGGCTGTCCTGCCGTATGTGCGGATATGCGCCGTGTCACAATGAGCAGGAAGTAATAGAAGCGTTCGGATATGATGCGCAGCATGATACGCTGAATCCATCAAGCTCCGTATTTTGTTCGCATGGCGCTGGCATGTCTGTTGAATGGCATGAGGTATTTGAGCATATGCACCTGGACAGCGTGCTGGCTGGCAGTCAAAAAAATACAGACGGAAGCGTACAAGCCTTTAGAAAGCATGACGCAGGCAGGACAGTATCGGAAACTTTCATGGGAACTGAGGAAGTTGACGAAATACTGAGGCAGACATATTTTGCAAACAGCCGGGGCGACAGCAATCCGCGCAAAAAAATGTCCGGCAGAAAAAAACAGAGCGATGACAAGGTTGTGTATAAAGGTACGGAAAACGTACTGAACAAGGGCGCTCAATATTTGCTTGTGGACGGTTACAACATTATCTATGCGTGGCCGCATCTGAATGAACTTGCACGGAGCAATATGGATGCGGCAAGAGGGCGGCTGCTCGATATCATGTGCAATTATCAGGCAATGAAAAAGTGCTGCCTGATAGTTGTATTTGATGCTTACCGCGTCCAGGGGCATGATACGGAATTTTTTGATTATCACAATATACATGTTGTTTTTACGAAACAGGCTGAGACTGCCGACCGCTATATTGAAAAATTTGCGCATGAACATGGCAGGAAAGACTTTGTGCGTGTGGCAACTTCCGATGGCATGGAACAGGTAATTATACGGGGACAGGGCTGCAATCTCGTATCGGCGCGCGAATTTGAGCAGGAAGTGGAGCAGCTGGAAAAACAGATACGCGAGGAGTACCTTGGAAAATTATATTAAGCTTTGCAAACCGTCAGAGCAGGCGTTTGCAAAGATACTGAAAAATAGCGCCAAAACGCAAGAATAGCCTGCAAAACTCCTAATTGTAGGGTTTGAAAAATAGTGTTTCATATGGTAAAATATTTCTGAATTTGTGAGCCTGAAAATAAAAGCTGAAAAAATGATGCGGAAGGACTGCGTATACATTCATGAAGATTTATTTTGCGCCGTTAGAGGGGATTACTGGATATATATACAGGAATCAGTATAACATGCACTTCGGGCAAGGCCATATTGATAAATATTTTATACCGTTTATCTCGCCAAACCAGAGCAGCGGATATACAGGCAGGGAACGCGCAGATATTGCTCCGGAACACAACCGCGGAATGTATGCAGTTCCTCAGATACTTACGAACAACAGCAGTTATTTTATCCGTGCGGCCAGAATGCTGTCAGGCCTCGGGTATCGGGAGATAAACTTCAATTTAGGCTGTCCCTCCGGCACCGTTGCCAGCAAGTTCAGGGGAGCAGGTTTTCTGGCAAAGCCGGATATGCTCGATGCATTTCTGGACGAGGTATTTTCGGATTCGGATATGCGCAGGCTGGACATATCAATAAAAACGCGCATTGGAATGGCTGATGCAGATGAGTTTGGGCGGCTGCTCGCGATTTATAATAAATATCCGCTCAAGGAACTTATCATTCATCCGCGCCTGCGCACAGATTTTTACAAAAATAAGCCTGATTGGAAAGCGTTTGGCCAGGCAGTGCAGGAGAGCGTCCATACTCTCTGCTATAATGGGGATATTTTTACAAGAAAGGATTACCTGAATTTCACGCAGGAGTTTCCGCAGATTGAATGCGTAATGCTCGGGCGCGGGCTTATCGCTGATCCGGCGCTGCCGGCAGCCATACGGATGCCTGTAGGGCAGAAACGCGACCCGGAGGCGGAAAAGCAGGCGTTACGTCTGTTCCATGATGATGTTTATCATGATTACCTTGATGCGGTATCAGGCAGCAGCAATATAATCCATAAAATGAAAGAATTGTGGCGCTATATGAGCGCGAATTATGAAAATTGTGAAAAGGAACTTAAACAGATTAAAAAAGCCCGGAGCAAATGGGATTATCAGGATGCAGTAAACGGCTTTTTTGAGAGGGCGGCGTTCAGGGAACAGGAACATATATATTTTTAAGGCAATACAAAGACTTGACAACAGGCGGCAGATAAGGAGAGGGGAACGAGAGGTATGTTGCAGGTGGCAATTTGTGATGATGAAGAATTAGTCTGTGAGGAACTTGAAGAAATATTGTCCACCATGGCATCGGATATTAAAGAAAAAATGGCGATTGAACAGTTTACAAGCAGCCGGGAACTGTGCGAGCGCATGGAAGAGGGACAGGGATTTCAGATTTTGTTCCTGGATATCGCGATGCCGGATATCAATGGCATTGAAGTAGGGGAATTGATACGGGACAAGCTTGAAGATGATGCTATGCAGATAATTTATATGTCTGCCCAATCAAGCTATGCTATGAAGCTGTTTAAAATGCGTCCTACGGATTTTATCATCAAGCCGTTCAGTATCTCGCAGATAAAGCAGGTATTCAGCAAAGCCTACAGCCTTGTGTGCAACAGCAGGCACATGTTTGAGGCGAAGCTGAAAAAAGGCGATCTTCTGAGGATACCTGTCAACAAGATATTATACCTGTGCAGTACAGGCAGAAAGGTTGTCTTGTACCATACCAAAGGAGAATTTGAATTTTATGGCAATATAAAAGAACTCGGAGAGCAGCTTGAGGGATACGGCTTTATTTTCATTCACCGCTCTTACCTGGTCAATTATAATCAGGTGGAGCGCATAACCTACACCGAAGTTACGCTTTCTGATGGCACAATATTAGAAATCAGCCAGTCCAGAAGAAAAAAAGTGAAGGAATTTCGTATAAAAACCGAGGGATAAAATGGTATCCATTAATGATTTGGGAGTTAATGAGGTGTCAGAAACGTGAAAACAGCAGTAAAAAGCTTTTTATTTGCGGGCCTGAGCGGCTTGTTTGGCATTTATATTATTTTTCAGCTGGCGAACTGCTTTTTGGGCAAACCCCGTAAAGAAAAAAGGATAAAGGAAATATGCGTGGCGGCGGGTTTTGCGGCGATCATGGCCGGACACAGCCTGCCGGGAGGCTTTTTTACAGCAGTAGCCGGTTATGCGGCGGCCGTGCTGATCGTGGCAAAGGCTTATAATGGCGGAAGGACAAGTAAAATATTATATGCGGCATACGGTATCCTGATAATGGTCGGCATACAGGCGCTGCTTGTTGTCATGCAGCAGCAGGATCCTCAGGAGGCACGGTTCAACAGGCAGCTTTTGGCTTACATTGTGGAATATATAGCGGCGGTGATGCTCAAAAGGATTAATCTGACACAGCGGGAAATCCCTGTGCCTAAGATATATTGGGCGTATGTTGTAGTCGTGCCGATAAGTTCAATGTATGTAATTTATCTGCTTTACAAGGTCGGGAGCCTTAGCGTCATGGAAATTTTTTTGGCAGCCGCAGCAGTCCTTGGCGTTGATTATATTATAATTCTGCTGTATGACGCGCTGATGGAGGCTTACCAGCGTTCGCTGCGCCAGTCAATGCTGGAACGGCAGAACCTCTACTATGCTAACCAGCTGCAAATGATGTCTGAGGCATACGATACGATCCGTTCGGTCAAGCATGACATCTCAAAAAGCCTTAATGCGATAAGATACCTGGCTCAAAAAAATGAGTGCGGCCGCATCATAGATTACGTTGATTCAGTCAATGAAGCGCCGGGATTTAACGCAAATTACATAGATACAGGCAACGGCGCGATAGACAATATATTAAATTACAAGCAGCAGGAGGCGGAAAAAGCAGGCGTAGAGATATCATGCAGCGCGGCCGTAGGTTCAGATGCGCAGCTTAACGAGTTTGATATGGCGATCCTGCTCGGCAATCTTCTTGACAATGCTGTTACGGCTGCCGCGGAAGCGGAAAGCGGCAAGACAGTGCAGGTTATGATAAGGCAGACTGCTGATGCGGTATTGATAAACGTGGAAAATCCGTACAGCCACGAGCTTGTCTACAACCGCAGCCATAAATTGGTGTCAACAAGGCCGGATGCCAGAGAACATGGCATCGGACTGGAAAATGTGTCGCGCATTGTGAAGAAGTATGAAGGAACAATAGATATATATTCAGAAAATAATATATTCAAAGTTAAAATAAAGATTTTTCCGGATTTTGCGTAAGTTATTACATGTACAGCTATGAGTTATGACATTTTCCGAAAAAGGCGTAAAAATTGTGCTATTATAAATGCGTGCCAGGGAATGACAAATTTCGACAGTACATGAAATAAGCTAAAGCAGGAAAAGAGGCGTTGGAGATGAAGAGGCGTAAGAAGAATTTGGTCAGGGTTGCCAGTGCGGTTTTTCTCGGCGTATTTTGTCTTGGAATTGCAGGGACAAGCGGCAAGGCTACATTGGAAAAGGTACCGTATGAGTTTGAGATTTTTGAGTATGGCACCGGGGCGAAGAATGTGTCGAATTTTGATTACAAACAGACGGACAGCAGCATGGTAGCTGCGTGTCTTAATTCATCGAACACATTTGCGGTAAGAGCAATGGGGGCACCGTTGGCAGGGCGTTCTGACACTTATGCTGACTGCTCGAGAGGTTACTGCTATTACCTGTCTGCCGGGAAACTGGAGGATGATGTTATCAATTTTGTGCGTGAGGACGGATATCGATATGCAGGCATCAAGGGTACATATTCCGGAGACAGCCATTTTATGGCTGACGGGTTCTTTATTACCGATAAGGTGCAGGATTAACTGCGGCTGATAAGTGTCATTGCAGATATGGCTGCGTTTTAAATCGCACAGGGGGAGCATACAACAGCAGATAAGTATGCGAAGAGCTGACAGGGGCAGTTAAACGACAGGCGCAGCCATTTTTTGCGAAAGCGATTAGCCGGAAAGTCAGGGGGCAGTGAAGTATGATAAAGAGAGTTCATGAAAAACTGCATTTGGAATCATTACTTGGCATTATTTTGTTTATGGTGCTGACCGGCACATATGCGCTGGAAGGCACCGCACAGTATGCGGCGGCAAAGCAGGCGGATGCGTCTGCTCCTGCCGTATATTTTCGTGAGAACGAGAGCGACTGGACTATAAGCAATCCGTATGAATATTATTCTTCGCTTAGCTATATAGGCTGGCCGCGCTTTCATGCGCAACAGTCAGGAACGGTTTGCGATATATTATGCTATGCGTGCTGGGATAACAAGCAGCCTTCCGCAGTCTGCACCCCGGTCAATATTCAGGTGACAGGCATGAGGGTGCTTGACGCTTTAGAGCAGGACGATAGTTCGGCATTTAGGTCATATATGAGGGCAGCATCGGCAACAAAAATATCAGATTGGGAGATATTACTGAGCAGGCAGATGTTAGCGCCGGAAATTGCTTCTCTGGAACAGCTCGAGGCGATAAGCCAGTATGTCATACTGGATATAATAATAACGCCGCAGTCGGGAAACAGCATAATGCTCGGCAGCAATGAGCTGAATATCGGCCTGGCGCATGAAGACGGCACTGTCAGCAACAAAAGTTTTCTGCAAGGCGAAAGATATTGTTCGTCAGGGAATTTTATTCTGCTGCAGGCTGACAGGACTATCGGACTGGTTGACTACGATGCGCATTTAAGGGAGCGTATCAGGTATGTAGAACCGGGACAGCTTGACGGATATGCTAACATAGTGCCGAAATACAGTATTGACAGCCAGACGCACCTTAGGCTTTTGTATGTTGTGACGAATGAGGAGTTAGAAAGCGGCAAGCTTGCAGTTTTCAGTGACAGGCATGCGGATATGCGCAGCGGACAGTTTTACAGCAATGCAGGCTATATAATTTACCTGCAGGGAGAAGATAGAGAATGAAACAGATTATAAGGATGGAGCTGGCAAGAGCTTTTAAGAACAAGGCGTTTTATTTTGCGCTGCTTGCAGGAATCTTACTGGCTCTCTGGCATTTCTTCTGCTACGGGATGCCGCTTATCCGCAATATATTAGATGTGTACACCAATGCGGTGGGCGAATCTTATTTTGATAAAGTAAAATATGCGATACCGGTGACGCAGGTATGGATGGGAACAAGCAATATAGGCACAGAGTTATATTTTTTTATGATGCCGCTGCTTGGCGCGATTCCATATGGTGCGTCTTATTGCGCTGACTGCAGGAGCGGATATATAAGCAATATAGTCACGCGCGTGAGCAAGGCCGGATATTACCGGGCGAAGCTGCTGGCGGTATTTCTGAGCAGCAGCGCTGTCTGCACGGCGCCTCTGCTGCTTGAGCTGATTTTGTGCATGTGTTTTGCGCCGGTAATGTTTCCGCTGTCAGGCAGCAGGCTTTTTCCTGTGTTTGATTCATCGTGGCTTAGCGGCTTGTTTTATTCGTCATATTCACTTTTGTATATATTCATATATCTGCTGTTTGATTTTATAACGTGGGGATTGATCGGGTGCATCAGCCTGGCTGCAACATGGGTGGAGGACAACCGTTTCGCCGTCATGATGGCGCCGTTTATCTTTTGCTTCGGATTGCATGTGATTGCCGGCTGGATAATAGGCGACAGCGGATATTCGCCGATGGTATATACGTTTTTTCCGAAACTGTACGCGAAAAACCTGCCGGTTATAATTTTTGAACTTATCGTGTTTGCGGCGCTCGCCGTCTGGTTTGTTGTGAGAAAAAGGGATGAAGGCATATAAAAGCTGGAAGGTGTAAAGTGGGTTTTTTTATAATATATGATTTGTGCAGGGGACTGCTTGGCAGGTGGAAAAGGTTACTGGCTGCCGCAGTCTTTTGCATTGTGGCGATGGTGTATCTGCAATTTCAGGCACGCGGGCTTGCAGCGGCCAGCCAGGAGGCGGCTGATATATCGGCAGCGGATTGCCTGCTTCATATGGTACACGGCATGGAGCCGGTTGTTTTGAATGAGCAGAAAAGGTTTGAACTGCCTGTATCCTACCTTGGAGTAATGGTAGCCAATGCATTTTTGCTGATGGGTTTCCTGCATGAGGAAATGCACGGCTTTGGCGTACAGATATTTATAAGGGACGGACAGAGGCATCGCTGGATGGCCGGCAAAATTTTATGGAACGTATTGGCGGTTACGTCTGTTTATGTTATGATAGTATTGTTTTCATGGATTGCAGGCGGCGGCGGTTTTCGTCCCAATGCAGTCCTCTGCGAAAAAATCCTGATGTTCAGGAATGTGATAGATTTTGAAGGTACAGATATTGAATTGTTCTTGGCCGCGCTTGGCATGGCATATTTGTCAAGCCTTGCGTTTGGCCAGCTTCAAATGACGCTGGAACTTATATTTTCGCCTGCTGCGGCTTTTTTTGCCGTGATAGCTGCGGCGTTTATGTCGGTATATTATGTATCGCCGCTGCTTTTGGGAAATTGCTTTATGTTCCAGCGCAATGCAATATTTCTTGAAGGCGGCATTAAGACCGGAACGGGGATGGCAGTCGCGGCCGCATGGATCGCTCTGTGCGTGGCGCTGGATTTTTATTATATAAAGCGCCGTGATATTTTATAAGCAGGTAGGCAGAAAAGATGAAAAACAGAAATTTTTCAGGAAAATATTTGAAAATAATTCTGATTGCAGCCGCAGCGGTGCTGGTTGTGTCCAGGATCATATATGTAAATATTTTTTATCCGCAGACAAAGCGCGAGTACCGTAATATGGGAGAAAATGTTGAATTTGGCGATTTTGAGGTGCGCCTTAACGGAATCCTGACATATGACGGCCAGTCGTTTGACGCGTATGCTTTACAGCATATAGAGGGGTATACGTCACAGTTTATGCAGGAAATAATGGCCGGACAGGAAGAATATTATGTATATATGGTCAGCCTGACCGTTAAAAATATTTCTCAGGAGGAGCAAGACTACCAGTATGGAGCGCGTGCAGTGCTTGAAATTGAAAATGTCAGCAACGGCGCACATCCTTTTTTAAACAGAATGATAAACGGCGGCGAGAATCTGCGCGTGACGCTTGCACCCGGAGAAAGCAGGGAGCTTGAGGTCGCATACACGATACCCAATAATATCATGGTAGATGATGGACGGTTTGAAGGACTGGAGGACATACCTTGCAGATATAGCCTGAAAAGTTATGAGAAACTGATAACTATTTGGTGCCATTCCCAGAAAGGGGCATAAAGTTCCTGATGAAACCCTATAAAGTAATAGAACTGCATAAAAGTATTTATGAAAATAATGATGCAAAGGCGGCTGAGCTTCGGGAGGAGCTAAAGCAGAAACATACGCTGCTGGTGAATATGATGTCCTCGCCGGGTTCCGGGAAGACGTCTGTATTGCTGCGCACTATTGAAAAGCTGGGCAGGAATTTCAAAATCGGCGTGATGGAGGCGGATATCGCATCGGAGGTGGACGCCGAGCGCATTACGCGGTCAGGCGCGCGCGCTATCCAGCTGCACACAGACGGCATGTGCCATCTTGATGCAGGCATGACGAGACAGGGTTTGGAAGCCATCGGAACGGATCAGCTGGATATCGTTTTTCTGGAAAATATAGGAAACCTCGTCTGTCCGGCAGAGTTTGATACAGGTGCGGCAAAAAATGTTATGATCCTGTCAGTTCCGGAGGGAGATGACAAGGCGCTCAAATACCCTCTGATGTTTACGGTATGCGATGTGCTGCTTATAAATAAAATGGACGTTACTGAATATTTTGATTTTAACCTGAACAAATGCATAGCGGCGGCAAGGCAGTGCAATCCGAATATTATGATTATTCCCGTTTCGGCAAAGACGTGCGAGGGAATGGATATCTGGTATACATGGCTTGCAATACAGGCGGAAGCTTACCGGTGAGCCTGCGTTTCCTGCACGATCTCATCAGACAGCGCCAGAAGGCATATGAGGTTCGGAACGCACATAAGTGCATTGGCAATGTCTGAAAAGCACCATGCAGCTTGCAGAGGGGCAGTAGCGCCTGCATAGGCGGCGAGAGCGAATGCAATTCTGTAAGCTGTATTGCAGCGGCTGTTTCCGGCCAGATATTCAAATGCTTTTTCACCCTGGTATTCCCAGCCGAGTATGGTGGAGAATGCAAACAGCATAATGCTGAGGCAGAGAGCATAGCGGGCAAACGGTCCGAGAACCGTCTCAAAAGCGGCTGCGGTCAGCGCAAGTCCCGTATAACATAATCCGGTTGAAGGATCAGTCTGGCCGAGCATTCCCGAAGAGACAATGCACAATCCCGTAAGCGTGCAGACGACAATAGTATCCCAAAATGTTCCTGTCATATTTATGTAACCCTGTCCTGCCGGGTCATCGCTGGCAGCAGCGGCGGCAGAGATAGCGGCGCTGCCCATGCCGGCTTCATTTGAGAAACATCCGCGCGCGATCCCGAAGCGCATCGCATGAAACATCGACACAGTAATGCTGCCGCACAGTCCGCCTCCGACAGCCTTGGGACTGAATGCCATATATATGATAATTCCTATGCTTTCCGGCAGGTTCCTGCAATTCCCCAAAAGCACAAAACAGCACATAAGCATATAGCCTGCGGCCATAATCGGCACGATAATTGCTGATACGCCTGCAATATTTTGAATGCCTCCGAATATAACCGCAAAAACGGATACGGCCAGAAGGATTCCGCTGAGTGAGTCAGGCATTCGGAAGATTATCGAGAGCGCGTCCGATATGGCGTTGCCCTGCGTCAGGCTGCCGATTCCGAAAGAGGCAATGACGGCAAAAAATGCAAACATGCACGCGAGCAGCCGTCCTGCTTTTTTTCCGGAAAATGCATGTTCAATAGTATACATAGGCCCTCCGCACATTTCACCGCGCTTATTTTTGCGGCGGTATTTGACGGCAAGCATGCATTCTGCAAATTTGGTAGTCATACCGAAAAATGCTGATATTATCATCCAGAATAGCGCGCCGGGGCCGCCGAGGCTCATTGCAGCCGCAACGCCTACTATGTTGCCTGTGCCTATTGTGGAAGCCAGCGCCATCATAAGTGCGGAAAATGGCGAAATATCCCCATCATGCCCGCCGGTGCGGTGCGCGCTTGCGGAAAATGTGCTTTTTAAGGCGGCGCCGATATGACGCACGGGCATAAAGCGCGTGCGCAGCGACAGCCAGATGCCGGTGCCAAGCAGCAGCGCAAGCATCGGCGGCCCCCAGACCAGCTTGTCGGCAGCCTCAAGGAATCGTGTAATAGTCTGAATCATATTTTTTCCATGTACGCAGCTTGTTTACAGGTTGGTTAAATATATGTATGACGTCCGCGGAATATGTGATATACTGGAAAGAAAGCAGATCGGAGGCAGCCGTGAAATTTTTATTATATCAATGGAGCGTATTTAACCAGCAGGATATACGTGCGGCGCTGGAAAGGGCGGGCCATGAGGTGGAGGCTTATGAGGAGCCGGAGGAAGCGCGCAGGCAGATGCATGATGAGGAGCTTGAGCGCCGTGTTAAGGACTGCGATGCAGTATTTTCTGTAAATTATTTCCCAAAAGTGTCATATGCCTGCCAAAAGGCCGGAATAAAGTACATTGCGTGGACAGTGGACAGTCCGATGCTCTCCATGTACCATAAGTCGGTTTTTAACCCGTGCAATTTTATTTTTGTTTTTGACCGGTTCAGTTATTGCCGGTTCCGTGAAATGGGAGCGGAAACGGTATACTATATGCCGCTTGCAGCAGATACAGAGCGCCTTGACAGGCTGCTTGACGCAGCCACGCCTGTGGAGCTGGAGCAGTACAGGAGCGATATATCTTTCGTTGGGGGGCTTTATTTTAAAAATTCTTATGACAAGCTGTATGATAAAATGCCGGATTATCTGAAAGGATATTTTGACGCCGCGCTTTTGGCGCAGCTTGATCTGTACGGCGAAAATATATTTGACAGGATGCTTACAGTGGATATTCTTGCGCAGCTGTCGGAGACAGTTGATTTTAAGAAGGACGAGGACTCGCTGTCAGATCTGGGACTTGTGTTTACATCGACATTTCTTGGGTATAAGATGGCGCAGATGGAGCGCATAACCTGCCTGAACCGCCTGGCTGAGATGTTTCCGGTAGACCTTTATACTGACAGGAGCCATGAGGCGCTGCGCAATGTCCGCCTGCGGGGCACGGTAAATTACCAGTATGATATGCCTAAAGTATTCCGCTCATCAAAGGTGAATATGAACTTTACCATAAGAAATATCCGCAGCGGACTTCCGCTGCGGATATGGGATATACTTGGTGCAGGCGGCTTTTTGCTGACCAATTTTCAGGTTGAACTGCCTGCTTATTTTGAAAACGGAAAAGAACTTGTCTATTATGAAAGCATTGATGACATGTGCAAAAAGGCGGAATATTACCTGTCGCATGATGAGGAGCGTATCCGCATCGCGCAAAACGGGCACGACAAGGTAAAAAAGTTTCATTCCTATGACGCACGCATCGCTCAGATACTTGAAACGGCCGGACTGGCCTAAACTTTTGCGCGTCCGGAAAATATGCCGTTGTATTCGTTAAACAAGCTTTCTTCTATCTTGCGGAACATGACTGTGATATAGTTTTCACGGAAACTTAATCCCATGTAGATATTGCCGACAGCCGAGTCAATGATCTGTACTTTGATAAGGAAGTACTGCGGCGTGCGCCATGCACCCGATGCGGCATATTTCATGCCATAGTCCGGAAACTGGCCAAGGCGGTTGCAGCCGATGCCAAACTCAATTGCGTGCGCTCCGGATGCATTTGAGTAGGACAGGCGGCCGCCTTTTTTGTCATCGTCAAATGACACGCATATGTCTGTTACGCCGCACTCGTTTTTATCACAGCAGTATACTTGTCCGCTGACGGAGCCGGCCAGAGGAACTTGCGCATCTCCTGGCATGAAGAACAGCTGCCTGCTGCCGGAATATGATTTCAGTTCACTGTAATCCTCAGGCGCCTCTGGGAGGCTTTCGCTTTTTATCTTATCATAAATCTCCGCCCAGAATGATTCATATATGAGCTGGACGCCGCCCTGGCGTCCCTGCGCATCGGCGGTAGTCACCATATAGATATCTTTCTCAGGAACATACAGCGCAAGCTGGCCGCCCATTCCAAACAGCACAAAACCTCCATGGCGCGTCATCCAGATCTGATATCCGTATCCCTGCATTTCTTCAAATGAAGACTGCTTTGCGTAAGGGTCGCTGTGCCTGCGCTTTGCCAGCTGCAGGAAATCCTTTGGAATGAGCTGCCTGCCGTTGAACCTGCCGTCCTGCGCAATCACATAGAGGATTTTAAGGACGTCATAAGGAGTTGCACACAGGCCTGAACCGCCCATGCTGACTCCGTTAGGATCTTTTAGCACAAATGCCTCGCTGGAAAAATCAAGTTCGTTGAGGAAACGCAGCCTCAGATAGTCCAGCAGGGACATTCCGGACAGCTTTTCCACCAATGCGCCCAGCACATGAGTCGATGATGTATCATAGGAAAAATTAGTGCCCGGCACATGGGTTGGCGGTGTTGTAAAAAAAGAACCGACCCAGTCAGTTACGCCGCTCAGCTTGAATGTAGTTTTGTCGTGGCATGTCTTCATGGCAAGCATGTCGCGTATGGTAAGCATCTGCGTATATTCGTAAGCGCCCTCAGGCGGCAGCTTTTCCGGAAAGAAGGACACGATCGGCGCGTCCAGAGAGAGCTTGCCCTCCTCGGCCAGAAATCCGATAGCAAGCGCTACAAGGCTTTTTGTAATGGAAAACATGCGATGCAGCGTGTCCCTTGTATATGGCGCATAGTACGCCTCCATGCATATTTTGCCGTGCCGCATTATAATGGCGCTGTGCATTGGAAGATCCTGCGCTTCGAGGCGCGCAAGAAATTGGATAAGCCATTTTGAAGAAATACCAACGGCTTCCGGTGCAGTAGTTTCAAAAAAATCCGTCATAATAAGTCCCCAATATTGTGATTATTGCTAATTAAATCATCATATGTGATTTATCAGTTTACGTTTCAGTTTACGATATTCCAATAATACAATATTTAGATTTGTGCGTCAATGGAAAGTCTGGTCCCTTGCCAATTTGAAATAAAAACGGTATTATTATCAGAATACAATTTTTATAGGTTACAGATGGGAGGGGTTATGGCCGGTTTATTGATTAAGTTGTTTATAAAAGATAATGGCAATGTACATGATCCGAAGGTGCGGCAGGCTTATGGAATGCTTTCCGGTCTTGTCGGCATTGCCTGCAACCTGCTGCTTGTCGCGGTAAAATTTGCAGCAGGTTTTCTGGCAGGCTCGGTTTCCGTCTGTGCGGATGCTTTTAACAACCTGTCGGATGCAGGCTCTTCAATTATTACATTTATCGGGTTTAAAATGGCGGGACGCCCGGCAGATATCGACCATCCGTTTGGACACGGGAGGATTGAGTATATATCAGGCCTTGCGGTATCCGCCGCAATCGTGGTCATGGGGGTGGAACTGTTTGAGAGCTCGATAGTGCGGATATTGCACCCCGAGGCTGTAAAGCCGGTTATATTGACATTTCTGATACTTGCAGGGTCAATTCTGGTAAAAATGTGGATGGCGGCATTTAACCGCGCGCTTGGCAGAAAAATTGACTCGGCTGCCATGCGTGCAACGGCGGCTGACAGTATTTCCGACTGCCTGTCAACGGCGGTCGTTTTGGCGTCAATGGCGGCGTGCGCGCTGACAGGCGTGAATATAGATGGCTATGCAGGCCTGATTGTGGCGGCATTTGTATTTTTTACAGGGATAGATGCTGCGAAAGAAACGCTTCAGCCGCTGCTCGGGCAGCAGGCAGATGAGGAGCTGGTGCGCGGCATTGAGTCGCTGGTTATGCAGGATACGCATATCATTGGCATTCATGACCTGATAGTACATGATTACGGGCCGGGGCGCGTCTTTGCCTCCCTTCACGCTGAGATACCGTACACGATTGGGATACTGGAGGCTCATGAAGTTATAGACAGTGCGGAGCAGCGCATACATGACGAGCTTGGATGCAGCATTTCCATACATATGGATCCGGTCGTGACAGATGATAAGCAGGCCGAAGATTTAAAAAAAGCGGCACAGGAAGCTATTGAGGCGATCGACCCGGTGCTGGAAATGCATGATTTCAGGGTCGCAAGGCGGCCTGACGGGGACAGCCTGATTTTTGACGTGGTTGCCCCGTTCGGATTTCCGCTGTCAGACGAAGCGCTCAAACAGCAGATATCTGAGGAAATTGCGAAAAGGAAACGCGGATATAAGGTGCAGGTGCAGGTAGACAAGGCGGCATTAAAATTTCAAAAACATTAAAATTAATATTAATAATTAATTTTAATTTGACATGCTTTATATCCATCCGCCGTCAAGCGAGATTATCTGGCCTGTCATGTATGGAGGCGCCATGGCCACCAGGCGCACCAGCTCCGCCGCCTCCTCAGGCGTTCCGAGGCGCCCGGCCGGAATTTCATCAATAAGAGCCTGGCGTTCTTCATCGGACAGGAAAGAGTTCATTTCCGTGTCGATAGCGCCGCAGGCGATGGCGTTGACCTGTATGTTGCTTGGCGCAAGTTCTTTCGCAAAGCAACATACAGGTCAACGCCATCGCCTGCTGGAGGCGGAATAGGCTGCTTCACAGCTTGCGCCGCATATGCCCCACACTGAGGAAATATTGATTATGCGGCCGCTTTTGGCGCGTACCATATGCGGTATTGCCAGGCGGCAGCAGTTGTAGACGGAGCTGACATTGACCTGCATCACCCTGTTCCAGTCAGTGCTGCTGAGTTCCTGGAACAGGCCGACAGAAGAAATGCCGGCATTATTGACAAGCACATCGACAGTGCCGAAACGCGCATAAATCTCATCAAAAAAAGCAGAAGCCGCATCAGGATCGCTTATGTCTCCGACAAATGCCATGCAGTCGGCGCCTGCATCTGTAAGTTCATTTTTCAGTTCTGAAAGAAGTTTTTCATTGCGTATGCAGTTTATGGCTATGTGGATATCTTTACCGGCAAAGGCGAGCGCAGCTGCCCGTCCGATCCCTCTCGAAGCGCCTGTTACAACTATGGTCTGTTTCATAAAATCTCCATTCCGGAGCGCTTTCGCCCCATCGCGATATTGCCATTATAATAGCGCGAAAATGGCGTAAAATCAAGCGTTTGAGCATTTTTTGCGCTGGCTGCCGCATCTGCCGCGCGATAAAAATAACCATAAAAGTACTTGACAAAAAACAACTTGTGCATCATCACCAAAAATGATCCCGGCCTGAATTTAATTCAACAATCACCTGACAATTATCGACACAAATTTCAAAAGTTATCCACAATCAAGAATCCCTTTTTTATCATCTTTGCAAGTTATACACCAAGTTATTAACATTATCCACATAATATAAAGTGACTTTTTCATGTGTATGGACTGTCCAAAAACAGAATAAATGTTTTGTACATTAATCATAAATTGAAAAAACATCATTTGACTTTTATAAAAGTATGGTTCGGTTTTTCCGTAAAAAATGTGGCGAGTGTTTTTGGCGCAGGCAGAAATATTTGCGCTATCAGGGTAAGGAATTTGCTTGTTTAAATTCGGAATTGTGGTATAATAAAGACAGCATCAGCGGAAAGATTTTACAGAAATCCGCGCACTGCCTGTCGTGCACGATGAAAATTATAAAATAAAGGAGTTGGACATCATGCGTTTTATTATTACAGGAAGAAATATCGATGTAACAGAAGGGTTAAAGTCAGCAGTAGAAGATAAGCTTGGCAAGCTTGACAGATTCTTTGCTCCTGAAACAGAGGTAAATGTCACATTAAGCGTAGAAAAAGAAAGGCAGAAAATCGAAGTAACAATCCCGGTTAAAGGCAACATTATAAGGAGCGAGCAGGTCAGCAGCGACATGTATGTTTCAATTGATCTGGTAGAGGAAGTCATTGAGCGCCAGTTAAAGAAGTATAAGAATAAGATCGTGGACAAGCAGCAGAATGCCGCATCATTTGCTCAGGAGTTCGTGGACAGGGACTATGAGGACGAGGACGAAGTAAAGATCATACGTACGAAGCGTTTCGGCATCAAACCGATGGATCCGGAGGAGGCGTGCGTGCAGATGGAGCTGCTTGGACATAATTTCTATGTATTTTATAATGCGGACACGAATGAGGTCAATGTAGTTTATAAGAGAAAAGGCAACACATACGGACTGATTGAACCGGAACTTGATTGATTTGATATTTTGGCTGCCTGGTGCAGATTTTGAACGGCAGGCCTTGTGAAAAGAAAAGGAGCAGCTTTGCTGGCAGGCTTTAAAACTGTACGGCAGAGCTGCTTTTTGATATTTGGAGTTTAACTCGAGTTTTGATATTTCTTGCTTAACTCAAGATTTAGTGTTACAATTACACAATAATTTAGCTTTTTAAGGAGAAAGTATAGCATGGGATTAGCGCAGAAGTTGTTTGGAACACACAGCGAGCATGAACTGAAGCGGATAAAGCCGATAGTTGACAAAGTGGAAAGCTACCGCAGCAGCATGGGCGCTTTGAGTGACGAACAATTACGGGGAAAAACAAAAGAATTTAAAGATAGATTGGCCAAGGGCGAGACTGTTGACGATATCCTTCCGGAGGCTTACGCAGTTGTCCGGGAGGCAGGCAAACGTGTTTTGGGCATGGAGCATTACCGCGTGCAGATTATTGGCGGAATCATTCTGCATCAGGGACGTATCGCGGAGATGCGTACCGGTGAAGGAAAGACGCTGGTATCTACGCTTCCTGCCTATCTGAATGCTCTGACCGGAGAGGGCGTGCTGGTAGTTACGGTCAATGACTATCTGGCAAAGCGTGATGCGGAGTGGATGGGTCAGATACACCAGTTCCTTGGGCTTACAGTTGGAACTGTGCTTCATGACCTGAATGATGCGGAAAGGCGTGCGGCTTACCAGTGCGACATCACGTATGTGACAAACAATGAGCTGGGTTTTGACTATCTGAGGGACAATATGGCTATTTATAAAGAGCAGACAGTCCTGCGGAAGTTAAAGTACTGTATTATAGACGAGGTCGATTCCGTGCTGATCGATGAGGCGCGAACGCCTCTTATCATTTCAGGGCAGAGCGGAAAGTCCACAAAGCTGTACGAGCTGTGCGATGTGCTTGCCCGTCAGCTTGAGCGCGGCGAGTATAAAGGCGAGATGACCAGAATGCAGGCGATCATGCAGGAGGAAATGGAGGAGGATGGGGACTTTATCGTTAATGAGAAGGACCGCATCGTAAACCTGACCGAGCAGGGAGTCCACAAGGTTGAGAAGTTTTTCCATATTGACAATTATGCTGACCCGGAAAATCTTGAGATACAGCACAATGTAACGCTTGCGCTTCGCGCGCACAACCTGATGTTCAGGGATAAGGACTATGTGGTAAAAGATGATGAAGTTCTTATCGTTGATGAATTTACAGGCCGAATCATGCCGGGACGCCGTTATTCGGACGGCCTGCATCAGGCTATTGAGGCAAAAGAGCATGTTAAGGTGAAGCGCGAGAGCAAGACTCTTGCGACTATCACTTTCCAGAATTTTTTTAATAAATTTGAAAAGAAAGCCGGAATGACCGGTACGGCGCTGACGGAAGAAAAGGAGTTCCGTGAGATCTACAATATGGACGTTGTGGAGATACCGACAAACAAGCCTGTTGCCAGAGTTGATATGGACGATGCAGTCTATAAGACAAAGAAGGCCAAGTTTGAGGCGGTTGTTGATTCAGTGATGGAATCGCATGAAAAGGGTCAGCCTGTGCTTGTCGGCACGATTACGATAGAGACATCGGAAATGCTGAGCGAGATGCTGCGCAAAAAGGGCATTCCGCATAATGTGCTTAATGCAAAATACCATGAGCAGGAAGCGCAGATCGTAGCAGACGCCGGACACCATGGAGCCGTTACAATCGCAACAAACATGGCAGGCCGTGGTACGGATATCAAGCTTGATGATGAGGCGCTTGCTGCCGGAGGCTTAAAGATAATCGGTACGGAACGCCACGAATCAAGGCGTATTGACAACCAGCTGCGCGGACGTGCCGGACGCCAGGGCGACCCGGGAGAATCAAGATTTTATATTTCGCTTGAGGACGACCTTATGCGCCTGTTTGGCCAGGAGCGCCTGATGGCAGTGTTTAATGCGCTGGGTGTGGACGAACATGAGCAGATTGAACACAAGATGCTAAGCAGCGCTATAGAGAAAGCGCAGAAACGCATAGAGACAAACAACTACGGCGTGCGCAGCCATCTGCTTGAGTATGACCAGGTAATGAACGAGCAGCGCGAGATAATTTATGCAGAACGCAACCGTGTATTGAATGGCGAGAGTATGCGCAATTCCGTAATCAAGATGATCACGGATTATGTTGAGGGGGTAGTCAACCGCTGCATTGGCGAAAATAATGATCCGAAGGAATGGGACTATACGGAGATCAACGAACTTCTCCTGCCAACGATCCCTGTAAATCCTGTCCGGTACGAGCAGGGCATCAGCAGCAAGAATGAGCTGCTGCACAGCTTAAAGGAAAAGGCAGTCAAGCTGTATGAGGACAAAGAGGCTGAATTTGCAGAGCCGGAACAGATCAGGGAAATTGAGCGCGTTGTGCTGCTGAAGGTGATCGACCGCAAGTGGATGGATCATATTGATGATATGGAACAGCTGAAACAGGGAATCGGCCTGCAGGCCTACGGCCAGCGCGATCCGGTCGTGCAGTATAAGATGATGGGGTATGACATGTTTAACGACATGACCGGCGCTATAATGGAGGATACGGTTCGCCTGCTTATGCATATTAAGATAGAGCAGAAAGTGGAGCGCGAACAGGTTGCCAAAGTGACCGGCACGAACAAAGATGACGGCGCCGTCTCAAAGGAACCTGTAAAGCGCACCGAGAAAAAGATATATCCAAATGACCCGTGTCCGTGCGGAAGCGGCAAGAAGTATAAAAACTGCTGCGGCAGGAAAGCGTGACAGCCGCCGCACAGGACTGGGAATTGATAAGGGGTTATAGCAGTGGTAGAATTAGACCAGTACAGATATAAAATATCGGGATACGATGCACCGCTTGCGCAGATTAAGCGGTCGCTGAATCTTGATGATAAGCAAAAAAGGATAGAAGAGCTTGAGGCGGATATGGAAGCGCCTGGATTCTGGGACAATACGGATAAATCGCAGGCGGCCATGAAAGAACTTAAAGGCTTGAAAGACTCATTTGAAAAATATGATGAGCTGAAGCAGGCGCTTGAAGATGCCAAAACGCTGGTAGAAATGGCGGAGGAGGAAAGCGATGCGTCCCTGATACCTGAGATAGAGCAGGAGCTTGCCGGCTTTGAGGAGAAGCTGGAGGAGCTCAGGATACAGACTTTGTTATCAGGCGAGTATGACAAAAAGAATGCCATATTGACGCTTCATGCGGGAGCAGGCGGAACAGAATCGTGCGACTGGTGCCAGATGCTTATGCGCATGTATATGCGGTGGGCAGATGCGAACGGTTACTCAACGCAGACGATAGATTTTCTGGAAGGCGAGGAGGCTGGCATGAAGTCAGTCACGCTGGAGATCACAGGGGATAACGCCTATGGCCATTTGAAATCGGAGCATGGGGTACACAGGCTGGTGCGCATATCGCCGTTCAATGCGGCAGGCAAGCGCCAGACATCATTTGTATCATGCGATGTTATGCCTGACATTGATGAAGATATAGACGTTGAGGTCAACGAGGACGATCTGCGCATAGATACTTACCGTTCAAGCGGCGCAGGCGGCCAGCACATCAACAAGACATCATCGGCCATCAGGATAACGCACATTCCGACAGGGATCGTTGTACAGTGCCAGAATGAGCGCTCGCAGCATCAGAACAAAGACAAAGCAATGCAGATGCTCAAGGCTAAACTGTATCTGATGAAGCAGCAGGAGAATGCAGAAAAAACATCTGATATCCGCGGAGATGTCAAGGATATCAATTTTGGAAATCAGATACGCAGCTATGTGCTGCAGCCGTATACAATGGTTAAAGACCACAGGACGAACAAAGATGTCGGAAATGCGCAGAGTGTTCTGGACGGAAATATAAATCCTTTCATAAATGCGTATCTGACATGGATAAGTACAGGAAAAAAACAGGAGCAGTAAATTAATAGGAGGTATTTATGGCGGATTATGTAAAGCCGGTGGTATTTAAGGTGGCAGGCCAGTTTTATGGCGTAGATATCAGCCTGGTGCTCGGGATAGAGAAGCAGATGAGCATTGTCCCGGTGCCAAATTCGACAGCCTATGTAAAGGGAATCATCAATCTGCGCGGCGAGGTCGTACCGGTTTACAGCCTTAAAAGAAAGTTTGGGCTGTCAGACCCGGGACCAACGGAAACAATGATCATTATAAATGTCAATGAAAATGGCATAAAGATCGCGCTTGAAGTAGATGAGGTGGTGGAAATTGACGACATTAACCCGGAAAAAATCGTTAATATGCCATTGATAGCCAAGACGCCGGAGACGAAGTACCTTGACCGGGTTGCGCATGTAAAAGACGGCCTTGTGATACTGATGGATGTCAATGCGCTCCTCACCGAGGACGAGGCAGAAAATGTAAAGAAACTGACCGAGGAAATGCAGAAATAATCAAAACTATAAAATATTTATTTGTGCCGGAGCGTCACAAATAGCATTCTTATAAACGCTCCGGAATGGAGGACAGTGTGAAAAAAGTTCAGTCATTTGACAGAGGCGCAGGGATACTGATGGCAGTCAGCAGCCTGCCGTCGCCTTATGGCATTGGTACATTTGGCAGGGCGGCTTATGATTTTGTGGATTTTGTAAAAAATACAAACCACCGTTATTGGCAGGTTCTTCCGCTGGGGCCTACAACCTATGGCGACAGTCCGTATCAGTCGTATTCGGCTTTTGCAGGCAATCCGTATTTTATAGACCTGGATATCCTGGTCGAAGAAAAACTTCTCACAAAGTCAGAACTGCTGGCTATCGACTGGGGCGATGGGTTTGTTCCGGTGACAGTGACGGAGGAGGACGCGCTTCAGCACAGGTATCCGGTCAACAAGGATATACAGCTGGGCGATGAAAATTACGTCAGCTATGAAAAAATTTATAACAGCCGTTTCAAGGTGCTCCACAGGGCGTTTGAAAATTACAGGAAGCTGCGCAGCCGCAGCCGGGTGCATCTTGGCACGGGCATTCCGGAATATAAGCGCTTTGATAATTATGTGAGTGAAAATGCATACTGGCTTGAGGATTATGCGCTGTTTATGGCGCTTAAAGAATACTATGAGTATAAGCCGTGGTCAGAGTGGGATGATGACATCAAATTCCGCAAGCCGGCAGGACTTGAGAAATACCGCAGGCTGCTTGCTGATGAAATAGATTTCTGGAAGTTCGTACAGTATAAGTTTGACCAGCAGTGGAATAACCTGAAAAAATATGCCAATGACGGCGGCGTTGAAATAATCGGCGACATTCCTATCTATATGGGGTATGACAGCGCTGATGTATGGGCAAATGCCGAGGACTTTCTGCTTGATGAAAAACTTGCGCCGGTCAAGGTGGCGGGAGTGCCGCCTGATGCGTTTTCAGATGCCGGGCAGAAGTGGGGCAATCCGCTGTATGACTGGGATGAGCTTGAAAATAAAGGATTTGGCTGGTGGAAAAAGCGTATGCACCGCTCGGCCGAAATTTATGATGTGATCCGCATAGACCATTTTATTGGACTTGTCAAATATTATACGATACCGGCTGAAATGCCGGACGCGCGGCAGGGTACATATGAGTGGGGACCTGGCCAGAAACTGCTTGATGTGATAAATGAGGCGATTGGCGACAAGCGTATCATTGCAGAGGATCTGGGTGTTCCGGTTCCGGAGGTCGAGGAACTTCTCATCGCAAACAATTATCCTTCAATGAAGGTGCTTGAGTTCGCCTTTGGAGGCGATAGGAAAAATACGCACCTGCCGTACAATTATACAAAAAACTGCGTAGTTTACGGGGGCACTCATGACAATGAGACGCTTATGGGATATTTCAGCGACCATAACGAATGGGAGCTTGGATATGCATATGATTACCTTGATACAAGGGATTGCGGGCGGCTTGTTGACAATGTGTTCCGCGCAGCCTACAGCAGCGTTGCGGCGCTGGCTATTTTCTCGGTGCAGGATATATTAAAGCTTGGAAACTGGGCTCGCATGAACCTTCCGTCCAGCTTTGGCACGAACTGGAAATGGCGTATGCAGCCGGGAGCGCTGAATGAGAAGCATGTGAATGATATG
>CANRBP010000013.1 GCA_947628875.1 uncultured Lachnospira sp. | reverse complement strand
TTTACCAGCAGCTGACGCCGCGGACAGCGACAGGGTTCCTGCTGCAGATGGGATTCAAAAAAATATGGCAGGACAGGGATTTGAATGCCGGAGCGCTGGGAGGCTTTACATATGGCGTAACGACAGAAGAAATGGCAGGCGGCTATGCAGCCATCGCCAGCGAGGGCATTTACCGGCGTCCGACCTGCATTATGCGGATTGAGGACGCCTCAGGCGCGGCGGTTATTGATAAGTCCGGCAGGGGAGTGCGCATATATGAGACAAAAGCATGCCAGATGATGACTGATATGTTAAAGACAGTTGTTGAGAGCGGCACGGGTACGGATGCGGCCGTCAGCACGGCTATTATTGCCGGAAAGACCGGAACAACAAATGATAACTGGGATGCCTGGTTTTGCGGCTACAGCCGTTATTATACGGCGGCAGTATGGGTTGGGTATGATTATCCTCAGGAAATGTACAGAAATTATGCCACGGGGATTTTCCGCATGTTTATGGAATCTGCGCATACAGGGCTGCTGATTCATGATTTTGACAGCTATGCCGTGCCGGAACCTGAACAGCCGGAAACAGAAGAAAGTACAGAGCAAACAGATGAGTACGGGGAAACGCAGTACAGCGAAACGCAAGATAGCGAAACGCAATACAGCGAAACGCAATACAGCGATACGGAAAACGGCGAAACGCAGCACAGCGGAAACGGAACGCAGGACGGCGGAAACGGAACGCAGGACGGCGGAGCGCAGCAGACTCAGGCAGCGACAGCGCCAGGCGCAAATGGTGAAAGCGGTGGATCGCATAATACAGGCAGTACGGACAGGCAGCCGGATATTACATACCCGTATGGAGGCGACATTGATGCGCAGACGCAGACGGATCCGGATGCGGTAATAAAAGGCGGAGACTGGTAGAACCAGCTCCGCCTTGCTTCTTATTTTCCATAATGTGACTGATTGTAAGCTTTTACTTTTTCCTGGATGCGCTCGACCGGACTTAACAGCGTGCTGATTGATGAGTCATGGTTCAGCGTGTCGATTATAAGCGCGATATATTTGCTCATGTCCACGTCAATATACCATGGCCTGGCGAGAAGCTCATCAGGCTGGTATACAAGGTTAGTGGTCAAAATGCGGTCAATAATGTGGTTTTCGTAGGCTTCGTCAAACTTTTTCAGGCCGTTTGTAAACAGGCCGAATGTAGATGCGCAAAATACGCGTTTTGCCTTGCGCCGTTTCAGTTCGGCGGCGACATCAAGCATGCTTTCGCCAGAAGAAATCATGTCGTCTATGATTATCACATCTTTGCCTTCTACATCAGTACCAAGAAATTCATGCGCTACGATAGGGTTGCGCCCATTGACGATCTTTGTATAATCGCGGCGTTTGTAGAACATGCCCATGTCAAGGCCGAGCACATTTGCAAAATAAACTGCACGGCTCATGCCGCCTTCATCAGGGCTTATGACCATCATATGATCGCTGTCAATATGCAGGTCGTCCACGCCGATCAGCAGATACTTGATAAACTGATAGGTTGCCGGAACGGATTCAAATCCCTTGAGAGGTATTGCATTTTGTACGCGCGGGTCATGAGCATCAAATGTAATAATATTTTCAACGCCCATATCAGCAAGCTCCTGAAGAGCCAGCGCACAATCCAGAGATTCCCTGCCCGAGCGCTTGTGCTGGCGGCTTTCATATAAAAACGGCATGATAACAGTGATCCGTCTGGCTTTGCCGCCTGCGGCAGCAATAACGCGCTTCAGATCGGCATAGTGGTCGTCCGGTGACATTCGGTTTTTATAGCCGCATAAAGAATATTCAAGACTGTAGTTGCAGACATCAACCATGATATACAGGTCATATCCGCGGACTGAGTCGTTGACAACGCCTTTGCCTTCTCCGGAGCCAAAACGAGGCGTGACGGCATTTACAATATAAGAATCACGTTTGTAATCGCCGAATGCTAATGCGGCCTCACTATCGTGTTCGCGCGATTTTCGCCAGTCAACAAGGTACTGGTTGACCTTCTCGCCAAGCTTTGTGCAGCTTTTTAACGGAATTAATCCTAAAGTACCAAAAGGAATCGTTTCTATGTGACGTTCATCTCGTGGCATAATAATCCTCATTTCCGCGCCGCCTTTGCGTATAAAGCAATTTGTGTTAAGCGGCGCCTGAAGGACTAAAAATTTTTAAAACTTTTAACCCTTTACACAAACTGCTGCGTGAAAAGCTGCTCTTCACGCAAAAACATCTATATGTAAATTAAAACACTTCTAAAATATAATAATAAAAGCCGGATAAGTCAAGCATTTTATTCCGCCTGAAAAGCTGTTCTAAATAACTATGAAACAGGAGCATAATGCAGGATAACGGCCTTATGTCACGAATTTGTGCAGCGTTTAAGCAGCCGGATATCGCTCCCGAACAGCTTTAGTATCGTATATGCGCTGGTCAGGCGCGAAAAAATACGCTCGGAATATGTATTGCGTATATCGGCAAGCGACAGATTGGTAGATATCACAACGCTTTTCCGGCGCAGTATCCTCTCGTTTATGCAGTAAAACAGCTTAGAGTTAGTATACGTGCTTCCCACCTCGGTGCCAAGGTCGTCCACGATAAGAAGATCGCAGTCAAGCAGGTAATGGCTGTCCGGCAAAGGATTTGAACCGGATTTGCCGAAATCGCTCTGACCAAACCGGTCAAACAGTTCTATGGCGGTCAGATAAATGACGCTGTGGGAAGTGTCAAGCAGCTCCTTGGCGATGCAGTTTGACAAAAATGTCTTGCCGACGCCGGTACCGCCAAAAAGAAGCAGATTTGAAAATTCAGAATCAAATTGTTCTGTAAACGTGCGGCAGATGGACACGACTTGCTGCATATTCTGGTAAGGCGTCAGCCCGTTCACGGGATCTTTGGTTTTATTGTCGTACCATTCATAAGAAAAAGTCTGAAAATTTTCACATTCTGTTATATTTTTCAGATTGGAATCATGGTACACGAGCTGAATGGCTTTTTGGTGGAAACATTCGCATTTGCGGCCGCCAACATAGCCGGTATCCCTGCATTTCGGGCATGTGTAAGGCATGCTCAGGTAATCATCAGGCTTGCCGGCTGCGGCAAGGCACTCGCGGCGGCGCCTGTCCAGATCTTCCAGCGTTTTGCTGCAATCCGAAGGAGTTCCGCTGATACGGGACGCAGCTGCCTGCATCGAGCAGGCGATAATTTCATTTTCAATATCTGCCAGCTGAGGGCAGCATTCAAGCACCTCCGCGTAGCGGGCATCGAGCAGGCGCCTGTTTTCCGCCTGTATGGAATCATAGATGCGCATGATCGTGTCATACTGTGAATTGGTCAGCGGCATGTCCTTAAACCTCCTATGCTTACGCCTTATTGCTGATTAATGCACCTTCAAGGCTGTCAATATCAGTATTGCGCTGTTGGAAATTATTAAAACGGTTATTGCTCTTAGGCGCAGCGGCGCGGTTTTGACGCGTTGAGCGCGATTTCTCAAAAGCCGCATCGGAACGGCGTATGTCCTCCGCTGTACGGACATTGTCCTGCTGCCATTTGGAGAGTATGGAATCAGCGTACTCAAAGCTTGGCTGGTGCGTTGCTTTAAGAGTGCGGTTGCAGGCCTCCACGATCAGGTCAGTATCAAAACAGTATACATCTGTCCATTTTTTGATATAATCGCGTTCGCGCTGTCCGGCGTCCCGGTTGCTTATGCCGAAAGCATTGAGGACGGAATGGACGGCAGCGCTGTAACCGGAGGCCGTCTTTTTGGCCTCCTTGACTGTCCTGATGCCCAATTCGGCCCAGGCGAGCGCAACCTTTTCAATGTAGCGTATATTTTTATGGCCTTTTGAGACGCAGTACTCGATCAGATACTCAACCAGATCGGAAGGAAAGTGCAGAGTATCATACATATAAGCGATTACAGACGCCTCAGAAGCATTGAGCGTTCCGCCCAGATAAGCGCCGACAGCGTAAAGGAGCATGCTGAACTCATCTTGCTCGGAAAGCTGCCTGAGCTGGCTTGGAGTATAAGCGCTGCGCGGCGACTTCTCAGGCTGCGCAGAGCCTGAGCCTGAACTGCCTGATGTTTCCTGCGCGGCAGTTTTGGCAGCATCGGCAGCATAAGCATCATTGCCTGAGGCCGGCATATCGCAGAAAACAATGCTTGACAGCACGCTGCCGGAGCTGTCAAAGCCAAGCTTCAGGACGCCTTTTTTGTCCCAGTAGCGCATGGCGCGCAGGACGTCCGCCTCAGTCTGGTCAAAAAAATCTGCGATTGAGGAAACTGAAACAGGCACCTGGCTGCCGGCACAGCGCAGCAGGTAAATATATATTTTTACAAATTCGCCGCTGGCGTGCGGCATATAACAATCAATAAAATGGTTGCACAGCACGGTATAAGAACCGGAGGACTGGCAGGTCAGCGTAAGTGGATTCATATCAAAAGCCTTTCTGTAAAAAACGGTTGCGGTTATAAACGCAAATTTATGTATCAAATATTAAACCATAAAGGCGCAGCAAAATCAAATCTGCTGTTTAAATGACAAAAATGTGGAAAATGTGGATAAAATCTGGAAACATTAGAAAAACAGGGCATGGTTATAAACAAATAATCCACATAAAAAACCTCAAATTATAGGTTTTTATGTGGATTATGTTAACAAAGGAAAACGTCCGGCAGGCGTTTATTGTTTCAGCAAGGCTTCGCCCACTTTGTAAATATCGCCTGCACCCATAGTTATCAACAAGTCGCCGTTGATACAATTTTTTAATAAAAATTTTTCTATTTCTTCAAATGATTGAAAATATGAGCAATTTCCGCCAAGCAGTTCAATCTCACGCTGAAGGTCTGCGGAGCTGATTCCCAGCGTGTCAGTCTCGCGCGCTGCATAAATGTCAGCGAGCACTACATGGTCGGCGGCTGAGAGCGCCTGCGCAAAATCTTTCAAAAGAGCTTTGGTTCTTGAGTATGTATGAGGCTGGAACACGCACCATACGCGGCTGTGCGGATAATGCGCGGTGCAGTTTAGCGTAGCCGTTATCTCGTCCGGATGGTGCGCATAATCATCAATGACGGTTACGCCGTTGAACGCGCCCTTCTTCTCAAAACGGCGTCCGGTTCCGGTGAAATTTTCCAGTCCGGCGATAATCTGGCTGAGAGGTATCTGTATTTTCAGTGCGGCTGCGATGGCGGCCAGGGAATTATACACATTATGTATGCCCGGCACGCTGAGGCGGACAGTTCCGGACGGATTGCCGCTGATAAGCAGCGTGTAGGAGCAGCAGCCGTATTTATCATAGCTTATGCCGTCTGCGCTGTATTGGCTGCGCGCAGGGTCGGAGCCGAAGGTAATAACTTCGCAGGCTGTATCGCGGTAAAAATATCCGTAATCTTCAATGTCCGTGTTAATGACAAGCGTTCCGCCCTCAGGAAGCCTTTCCGTAAAAAGCTTAAAAGAGTTCCTGATATCTGCGAGATCCTTGAAAAAATCAAGGTGATCCGCTTTTACGTTCAAAATGACATTGATTGTCGGAAAAAACGACAAAAAACTGTTTGTATATTCGCATGCTTCCGTGAGGAAAATATCAGAGCCGCCAACGCGGATATTACCGCCAATGCTGTTTAAAATGCCGCCGACAGAAATCGTTGGATCAGAACCGGCTGCAAGCAGTATTTCTGAAAGCATTGAAGTGGTAGTCGTCTTGCCGTGCGTGCCTGCAACATTTATGGCGATGCGGTAATTTTTCATGATCTGTCCGAGCAGTACCGCGCGTGACGCAACTGCGATGCCTGCCGCACGTGCAGCAGCAAGCTCCGGGTTGTCTGCGGAAATGGCAGCCGTATAGACGACAAGCTCAGTATCAGGAGCGATATTGGCGGCTGTCTGGGTGTAAAAAATCCGGCAGCCTTCTTTTTCAAGCTGCTCGGTCAGCTCGGAGCGCCTGGCATCAGAACCGGATACGGCAAAACCTTTATTGAGCAGTATGTGCGCGAGGCCGCTCATGCTGATGCCGCCGATGCCGATGAAATGCACATGGACGGGGTGATTAAAATCAATCTGATACATATGTTTTAAACCCTTTCTTAAAGATTTGGATATCCTCTGCATAATATAGCGTAAACCCAACAAAATTATAGATTATAAACTATTATAAACCCATAAAACAAAATTTCAAATACAAAATGCCGAAACTCAAGAAATTGTAGAGATGCAGCATCAATATGGAAACGCATACTAAATATAGTTTGAAAATTGCACCCAAATATTAAAATTGTAGACTTATTGCAGGCCAATTAATAGAAATTGTAAATTCAAAACTAAAAAAGAAATAAAAAAAATAAAAAATTCTTTTTACTTACCATAATTAATATGTTATAATTATAACAACTTAAAATGTAAAAAAACATCAGAGGTGATAGCATGATTAAAAAAGAAATGATTGCCATGTTATTGGCAGGGGGGCAGGGAAGCAGACTGGGAGTGCTTACGGCCAAAGTTGCTAAGCCGGCAGTAGCTTTTGGCGGCAAGTACCGGATTATTGATTTCCCATTGAGTAACTGTATTAATTCTGGTATTGATACAGTTGGCGTTCTGACCCAGTACCAGCCGCTCAGGCTGAACACGCACATAGGCATCGGCATTCCGTGGGATCTTGACCGCAATGTGGGCGGCGTCACGGTGCTTCCGCCATATGAAAAAAGTACAAGCAGTGAGTGGTATACAGGAACAGCTAACGCTATATACCAGAATCTGGAGTATATGGATCAGTATAATCCGGATTATGTATTGATCTTATCAGGCGACCATATATATAAGATGGACTATAAGATCATGTTGGATTACCATAAAGCTAACAATGCTGACATTACCATTGCGGCCATGCCTGTGCCTATCGAGGAGGCAAGCCGTTTTGGAATCGTTATTACAGACAGTGACAACCGCATAACGGAATTTGAGGAGAAACCGGCAAATCCGCGCAGCAACCTGGCTTCTATGGGCATTTATATTTTCAGCTGGAAGGTGCTCAAAGATGCGCTTATCAAGCTGAAAGACCAGAATGAATGCGACTTCGGCAAGCATGTTATACCATATTGCTTCGAGAATAACAGGAGACTGTTTGCATATGAATATAACGGTTACTGGAAAGATGTCGGAACATTGAGCTCCTACTGGGAAGCCAATATGGAATTGATCGATCTTATTCCGGTATTTAATCTGTATGAGGAATTTTGGAAGATATATACTAAGACGGATTCAATTCCGCCGCAGTATATCGCACAGGACGCCTATATTGAGAAGAGCATTATCGGTGATGGAACTGAGGTTTACGGAAAAGTATATAATTCTGTGATTGGTTCAAATGTTGTCATTGAAGAAGGGGCAGTAGTAAGAGATTCTATCATTATGCAGGACAGCGTGATCGGGAAGAACGCAGTCATCAATAAAGCAATTATTGCGGAAGAAGTTGTACTTGGCGATAATGTTGAGTTGGGTATCGGCAATGAGGAAGAAAACCAGAAGCTTCCTAAGATATACAATTCAGGCCTGGTGACGATCGGAGAGTGTTCTGAGATCCCAAGCGGAGTGAAGGTTGGAAAGAATACCGCTATTTCAGGCAAAACAACATTAGAGGATTATCCGGGCGGCACGCTTCCAAGCGGCGGCGTAATCATTAAGGCAGGTGACAACGTATGAAAGCAATAGGAATTATTTTAGCCGGCGGCAACAACAAGATGATGAGGGAACTCTCTAACAAGCGCGCGATAGCAGCTATGCCGGTTGCAGGAAGCTATCGGAGCATTGATTTTTCACTGAGCAATATGACCAATTCAAAGATCCAGCGTGTAGCTGTTATCACGCAGTATAACGCGCGTTCGCTGAATGAGCATTTAAGCTCATCTAAGTGGTGGGATTTCGGCAGAAAACAGGGCGGCCTGTTTGTATTCACGCCGACTATAACGGCAGACAGCAGCTATTGGTATCGCGGAACAGCTGATTCTCTGTATCAGAACCTGCACTTTTTAAAGAACAGCCATGAGCCGTATGTGGTCATTGCGTCCGGAGACGGCGTGTACAAGCTGGATTATAATAAAGTGCTTGAGTATCATATTGAGAAAAAAGCGGATATCACGATGGTTGTCAAGAAGATGGATGACCGTTCGGAGATTAACCGTTACGGCGTTGTGTCGATGACGGAGGAAGGGCGCATTACAGAAATTGACGAGAAGCCGCTTGAGACAAACCTGTCAACAGTTTCCACCGGCATATACATTATCAGGAGGCGCCTGCTTATTGAGCTGATTGAGAAAGCGGCGGAGGAAGACAGGCATGATTTTGTTCGTGACATTCTTATGCGCTATAAGAATATCAAGAAAATTTACGGCTACAAGCTTCAGACATACTGGAGCAATATATCAACTGTAGAAGCTTACTACAAGACAAATATGGATTTTCTGGACAGGAATGTAAGGAATTATTTCTTTAAAGAATATCCGGATATTTATACGAAGGTGGACGACATGCCGCCTGCAAAGTATAATTGCGGCTCCAATGTAAAGAACAGCCTTATTTCCAGCGGCTGTATAATCAACGGCACTGTGGAAGGTTCTGTTCTGTTTAAAAAAGTATATATTGGAAACAACAGCGTTGTTAAAAATTCCATCATTCTTAACGATGCTTATATTGGAGACAATTCCTATATTGAAAACTGTATTATTGAGAGCGGCAGTACGATCAAGGCTAATTCCAAGTATGTCGGGGAATTTGGGCCGCAGATCGTCACCGAAAATAATCCAGTATATTACTAAATGAATACCGGCAGCAGGCTTGAGGCGAGCTGCAGAAAGGGTGCTTATGAATATTACAGATGTACGTGTCAGGAAGATTGCCAAAGAAGGAAAGATGAAGGCAGTAGTCTCAGTGACGATTGATAATGAATTTGTCGTACACGACATTAAGGTGATTGAGGGCGAGAAAGGCTTGTTTATTGCAATGCCGAGCAGAAAGTCCACCGACGGAGAATATCGAGATATTGCGCATCCAATCAATACGGCAACAAGAGACCGCTTACAGGCGATTGTACTGGAAGCTTACGAGAATGCTGAAAATCTACCGTCAGAGGAATAATTAAACATAATTAAGAATCATAACAGGCGCTCCGCAATACGGGGCGCCTTAAATATTTTTGCAAAACTTTACATTATATGATTCATAATCTAATGTATATTGCCTTTTGATTTCCTGAAATCTGTCGGAGACAGGCCGTTGAGGCGCTTAAAAGCATCTCCAAAATAGTTGTTGCTGCCATAGCCGCACTCAAAGGCAATTTCTGTGATGCTCTTCTGCGTTTCAAGAAGAAGCTGTTCGGCATGGTTGATACGCACCGTATTCAGGTATTCTTTAAAACTGAATCCGTTTACTGATTTAAATTTTTTTGAAAAATAAGAGGCGTTTAAGTGAAGATGCGCAGCGACATCATTCAGCGTAATCGGAGAGCTGTAATACTGGCAGATATAGTTCATGGCCTGCTGAATGGAAACATCCATTACAGAGACTGTACTGGCCGCCGCAGGCAGTTCGAGAGCATTGTTGCAATGGCGCAGCACAAGCAGCAAAAGCTGCTGGAAATAAAGCCGCAGCATACAGGAGGAATATGTATCCGGTGCATGTTTCTCCTGATAGAGCAGGCGCAGCAGGCGGCAGACCGGCTCGCGGTACTCAGGCGGAACGGTGAAAAAGTTAACGCAGAGAAGCCTGTCAAACTTAGCCTGTCCGAGCGTCTGTACTATGTCTGATACATAATCGCCGGTAAATTCGATATCAATGCGCTCATTAATCTCCTCCCTGAGGTAAGTCGTGCGGTGCAGCGTATCGGAAGGTATAAAGACCATCGTGCCGGCAGTCATGTGGTATACATTGTCGCGCAGAAAAAAACTGCATTCGCCTTGCATCAGGCAGTAAAGCTCAAAATAAGAGTGCGTGTGCGCGGAACGCATGGCATAACCGGCAGGGTGCGTCTGAATGGATATCTCAAAACGAGATGAAACTGCCATAAATAAACTCCTTTCGGAAAGCATTAATGCTGGAAATATATTTGGCGGTCAGCCGGGCGGATTTACGGATAATATGCATAAAATAAAAATATTACAAAATTTGCACAAAAAATTCGATTTCGTGATAAATTATTTTGTTGCTAAGCAAAATTATATACCTAAAAAAATCGGTAATCAACAGAAAATATATCAAAAAATAAGTAGATACAACCGATTATTAGTGTTAAGCTAAACTAAATAAGCATGTTTGCTTAAAATATTTTTAAAAGGAGGTATAACAGAAATGAAATTTAGCTTAAAACAAAAGCTAAAAAGAGCAGGCGCGCTGTTTATGGCGTGTGCTATGGTACTGGGTCTGCTGTCAGCTGTTCCGCAGGGAATTTTCCTGCTGGGTGCAAAAGCAGATGATGCAGCTGCAAAGACCTGGGACTGGAAGGACGGCAATGCTACATATGCAGCTGAAGCAGATGCTGTATATCAGCCAGGTTCCAGCGTAATGACGTTTGAATGGGACGGCCTGCTGATGGACGGTACACAGGGAAAGGTTACTTTCAGAAAAGGACAGGATAACGGCCAGTTCAATACTGGTGCGAGGCTGGCAGTTCCGGTAAGCGGAAGCAGTGAAATCGAGGTAAAGATGTATACGAAAGATTTCACGGTAAACGGTACGGCTGCGGACAGCGAAGTATATACATATAAGTATGATGGTGCAGCAGGCACAGTTGATATCGTTGCAACCGGAAATACGTATGTATACTATGTTAAAGTTACTCCAATCGTAAAACCAACGCTTGATACATCCAAGACAGATGTTTGGGATTTCGGCGGACAGGCGCTTGAAGGCGACTACTGGAATAACATTGACTATGATGTTATTAACAGCTGCTATCCAGGCGTTGAGGCAGGTACAGCAGGCAAAAATATTGAAAGCTTTATGCTCAAGGACGGAGCTGGCGCAGATGCGCTGGAGTTTGTCACCAATAAGACGAACAACCGCTGGAGGCTGCATCCGGATGGCTCAAAGCCTGTCACCTACTATGATGACAAGACAAAGAAAGATGAAGACGGCAATGAATATCAGGGATTCCTGTATTCAAACAATTCAAGCGCAACACCAACGAGCGTTGACCCGTCTTCAACAAACCTGGCGCATGTAAATTTCTATCTGTATGAGGGCGATATCCTGACATGCTGGTTAGGTTCAAACGGAAATGCAGCGCACTATATACTGGTAGACGAGAAGGGCCAGGAAGTATCATCATTTGATTACTCAGGCAAGAACGGCGTTGAAAAGGCTGTATTCTATGGCACAAATGAAGGCTGGTATACCTTATATTGTTCCAATGAAAAGCTTGTGCTCGCGCGTGCGCTCAGGCAGCACACTCCTGTGGTAACAGTGAGCGGTACGGTTACGGCTCCGGAGGCTCTCAGCACCTATGGCCTTGTTTTCACAAACCAGAAAAGCGGCAGCGTTGTAAAGGCTCCGGTTAATGGGGGCAGTTATTCAGTTGAATTGAATGCGGGCTATACTTATGATGTGGCTCTTTATGATGCAAATGGCTATGTAATTGATTCAGATGCTTCGGTAGAAGTTAAGGACAGCCAGACATTTGATGTTCATGTTAAGGCAGTTGATCTTATCAAAGTAACAGGCAAGATTGAAGGAATGCCGGCGGATCAGCTCGAAAAGCTGAATCTTGTATTTTCATCAGACAAGATTTATATTCCGGAGATGAAGATTAACACCAGCGATGGAAGCTTTGAATTGTCTGTTGAGCAGGGCGTAGAGTATGCTGTGACGGCAGAGAATGTTAATGACTATGCGCTGGATACGGTAACATTTAAGGCTGATGCAGCACAGAGCGGAGCTGCAATCAAATTTACGAAGAAGCCTGTTTATGAGGCGAAAGTAGATTTCAAAGGCCTTGGCGATGCAGATACAAGCAGTGCGTCTGTAACATTTACAAACATCAATGAGGCCGGCTACAGCTACACGTTCGGCATCAATGATAAAATGGAACTTCGTGACGGACAGTACAGCGTAAAGGTAACGGGCCTCGGCCATGTGCCATATGTACAGGGCGTTACGGCAAACGTAAAGATTGAAGGAAAGGCCGGCTCAACGGTAGCGCAGTTTACAAAGATTGACGACTGGGATATCGCATCCCTGGCTCCTTCAAACCAGATTGAGACACATAATGAAAAGCAGTATTTTGCAGGCCTTGAGCTTGCAGGCTCAGCTGCACTCAACAAAGATACCTATCTGCTGATGAATGCTGATGCAACAGCATCTATCCCTAATGTGAAAGCAGGGGACGTCATCACAGTAAGCTATTGCTATTCAGCAGCATTTGAGATTGCTGGAAGCGATATCAAGGTAGATGAGAAATCAGGCAGCACAAGCCAAATCGACAAAGTAACATATACGGCTGCAGCCGATGGCCCGGTTGTGATCAAGGCCATTGCTGGACAAAACAGCACGCAGACATATATCTGCGCTATCAATGTGGTAGCTAAGGCGGATGCAGTGCCATACAAGTCTGTAATTACAGTTGGCAGCGACAAGGAGTACAAGACAGTCGGTGCGGCGCTTGACGCAGTGCGCAATATGGACAGGACAGCTGATCAGGCTGTAACTATTATGATCGACCCGGGCAACTATGAGGAGATGCTTGTTATTGACACGCCGAATGTTGTTTTGAAGAATGCAAGCTCTGCACCGAGCATTGAACTGAAAAACAAGGGCGTTGACATTGACGAAAATGCAGTTCGTATTACCTGGTATTATGGCCATGGTTATACGTATTACAGCCAGGGCAGTGACAGCAAGTTCCATGCAGACCTGCTGGCTGCAAATAAGGCTAACGGCTATCCGAGCTATGAGAATACAGGCTCCGGAACGACCAACGGCAGCTATTGGAACGCAACAGTTGTTGTTACAGCTGATAATGTAAGCGCAGACGGCATTATCTTTGAGAACTCATTTAACCAGTACGTATCTGCTGCATCTGTAGAGGATATCATTGTATCACAGTCAGGTGCTAAGAACGGCGCAGTTAAGAGAGATGACATGAAGACTGTTGGAGATACTGCTGTACAGAGCAAGGCTTATGTAGAGCGTGCAGCTGCATTGGCAATTTACAATAATGTACAGAAGACTTACTTTAACAACTGTAAGTTCATTGGCCGCCAGGATACTTTATATGGCGGTGCAGGCGCAACAGTTGCATTCAACAAGTGCTCTGTATATGGCGGAACTGATTATATCTTCGGCGGCATGATTGCTGTATTTAAGGAGTGCGACCTGGTATTCAACACCAGCGAGGATAACAATGATGTCGGATACATTACAGCGGCACAGCAGTCATCAGGCAGAGGTTATCTGATGTACAGCTGCCATATTACATCAACGCAGCCAGGCGTTGATACGGCTTCTGAGTATACATCAAAGCCGGGATACCTTGGAAGGCCATGGCAGGCAAATACCGCTGAGGCAGTATTCTACAATACGACTATCGATGCGGCAGATGAGCATTGGGTTGAAAGCTTTGGCGCGTCATTGATACAGCCGGCTGGCTGGCTGAACACGCTGAGCGGAGAGTCTGAACTGAGTGTAGAGTACGGCACAGTAGAGAGTTCAGGAGCAGATAACAGCGCAAACAGGGCAGCATGGGCGAAAGTACTTGATAAGCCGGTGCTTGCAGATGGAACTGAGATCAGCATCGAGGCATTCCTTGGCGATTGGAATCCATTCCAGGCTAAGGCAGAAACAGGCTCAGAAATAACAGTAAATGATGGAGGCGTTGTGACTGATGCAACAGCAAAAGTACCGGATGGCGCCGTTGAACTGACAGAGGAAGAGCAGCAGGCCGTTGATGCAGGTGAACAGCTGAAGATTGAAGTGAACTTTAAAGAAGCAAGCGTTAGCGCTGCAGAGCAGGCATTGGTAGCCGGCGTGCTGACTGGTGAATATAGTGAATGCCAGGTTGGAAAGTATATTGATATCTCACTGTTTAAGGTTATAGGCAGCAATAGGACAGAAGTTGCTGAAACAAAGCAAGATATAACCATAACATTTAAGATTCCGGAAGACTTGCTTAACACAGATTCATCTGTTAAAAGGACATATTATATTGTGCGGATTCACAATGGTGAAGTTAAGATGCTTGATGTTACAGTAAGTGACGGCAATCTGACATTTGCAACGGATCTCTTCTCTACATATGCTATTGTATACAAGGATGAGGCTGTTCAGAATCCGGATAATAATCCTTCAACAACAGATACGCCATCAGGCGATACAGACAATGGCGGCGCAGGAGCACCACAGACAGGCGACAGCGCAGCAATCGGCCTGTTATTGGCTCTGCTGGCAATCAGCGGAAGCGTGCTTGTATTAGGATACATTGGAAGCAGAAAGAGAAAAACAGCGTAATAACAATCAATCAGCCGTAAAAAACGGTTAGAAAATGACGGGCGGTAGCTTTTGTTACCGTCCGTCATTTTTATTAAGAAACATTTTAATCTTTGTCAATTTTAACTGTCCGTTTTTTCCAGATTCCTGTCCAATATAATATGTAAAGGATTAATGCAGAGGTTGCGTTGCTGACAACAACAGCGTACCATACGCTCTCCACACCCATGCCAAGCAGCGAGGAGCAGACCCAGAGCGTAAGAAAACGGAAAATCCATATTCTGGAAGCATCAACCGCCATTGTAATCATAGTATGCCCGGCGCCCTGGAACAGTCCCTGCGTTACATTGTAAAATGCATTTGTCCAGCAGCATATCGCCATGATGGAAAGAAAATCAGTAGCGAGCGGCACAACAGATTCATCGCTTGTGAAAAAGCGCACGATCGGTTCTGCTATAAACGGCCTGGACAGGATCATGCCGAATACAAAGAGAAACACGGCGCCGATTCTAAGCGCTATGTGGTATGATTTATCTGCGCGCTGTATATTGTCTGCGCCTATATTTTGGCCAACAATGGTGGATATTGCCGAACCAATGCCATTTGCAGGCATAGTGATAATGCTGTTTATTTTGTTTCCGATGCCATAAGCTGTTGTTGCGATAGTGCCATATTCATTTACGTTTTTTGTCATCAGGAGAAAGCCAAGCTGCATGGTGCTGCCGCCGATAGCGGTCGGCAGGCCGATTTTAAATATGGACGTCATCTTGCTGCGCTCAAAATGGAATCCGTGAAAGTCAATGCGCACAAGCTGTTTCCTGCTGCGGAGCGCAATCAGCGCGATAGCGGCGCTTGGTATTTTTGCCAGCAGCGTGGCCAGCGCAGCGCCGGAGATTCCCCAGTGGAAAACCATCAGAAACAGCGGATCCAGAAGCAGGTTGACGGAGACGCCAAGAACATTTAAAAGCATAGGTTTTACGGTGTCGCCCTGCGACTGCTTCACTGACGTGTACAGATTTATCATAAAAAGGAAAGGCAGATCCAGCACAACAATGCGCAGGTAGGAAATGCCGAAACGGTAAATATCATCTCTGGCGCCCAGCCATGAAACGATAGCAGGCGTGGAAAGCCAGCAGGCTGCGGCGCAGACAAATGAGAAGCAGATGGAGCACAGGCAGATATGATTTGCCATGGAATTGGCCTGTTTATCCTGTCTTGCGCCAAGGTACTGGGAGATAAGGATCGCGCCTGCGGTTGTAATGCCCGTACCGAAATTGATAAGTATATTTTGGATAGGCGACACAAGCGTGATAGCGGCCTGGGAGTCCGTTCCGATCTTGCCCAGCCAGAATGTGTCTGTTAAGTTGTACATGGATTGGATAAAGCTGTTGATCATAACAGGAATTGCAAGCATAAGGATTGCATGAACCAGATTCCCGTTCAGGATCATCATGCGCTTATCTTCGCTGATAGGTTTTGCCATAATCATTTTCCTTTCTTTTTGCGGCGCGCCATTTTGGTTGCGGCCGCATTTATGCAGTTAACTATTCTGGTAAACAAAAAATCTGTAAAATGGATTTTGCCATAATGCTTGACAAAAAGCGTGCAGATTTATTAATATGGAAACAACTTCAAAGTTAGTTGCACCATAATGTTGTAAACTTATGATAGCACAAAAAATTAATGCCGCTACAAAAATATGACAATAATTATCTGATATTACAGAAAAATTGCACTAAGAGGTTAGCTATGTTTTGTGATATGCCAACGGATTTTAAAATATATAAGGTCAGGAAAAATGAATTTTCTGAAACTCAGATGTCCCATATGCACCCGTATTATGAAATATTTTATCTGATAAACGGGGATTGTACATTTTTTATTGACCATAATATATACCAGCTGAACTGCGGCGATCTTGTGATTATCCCGGCCGGCGAGCTGCACAAGAGCACGCATCCTGAATCGGGCAGCAGTGAGAGGTACGTCCTGTGTTTCCGGGAAGCCAGCCTTGGCTGGATAAATCATGCCATCGGAGAGGAGGCGGTCCGCCAGTCCCTGTGCATGGGCATTATTTCTATACCTGAAAAACGCAGGAGTTACGTTGAGGCGCTTATGCATAAAATGGTATTTGAGAGCGATGGGCAGGATCTGCTGTCACCGGCCTTTATCCAGACAGGCTTTATGGAGCTTCTGCTGTTTATAATCCGCTGCCGGCGCTATGAACAGAACGCAATAAAGGAAATAGACGTTGATAACCAGCTGATTCAGGAGATCGCAACATACATTTATGAGCATTATGAGCAGAAAATAAGCCTTGGCAGCATGGCAGACCAGTTTCATATCAGCCGTTCGTATCTGTCCAAAAAATTTAAAGCGGCAACAGGTTTCGGATTTAAAGAATATATCATGCATGTGCGGATAAAAAATGCATGCAGGCTGCTGCTTGAGACAAATAAATCCATAACGGACATAGCTTTTGAGTGCGGCTTTAACGACAGCAATTATTTTGGCGATGCGTTCCGGCATATAAAAGGAATATCCCCGAATAAATACCGTAAAAATAAGGAAACCATATAGAATGCTTGAGTTTCCGCATTTTGTATATTAAATGGCATTCGGAAAACCAGCCTGCCAGATGCCATTTAAAATACAAAATGCGGAAATTCCAAAGATTGTACTTGCATTTATACAATTCATTTTATATAATAATTGTGTATACAAGAAACAATGGAGAATGTACATGGAGAGTATTAAACTGAAAGCGAGGGCAAAGATAAACCTCGGACTGGATGTACTGGGTAAAAGGCCGGATGGATACCATGAAGTGCGGATGATCATGCAGACGATAGAGATATATGATCATTTGCATATTACAAAAATTCCGCAGAATGAAATACAGTTATTTTCCAACCTGTCTTTTTTGCCAGTAAACGAAAATAATCTTATTTACAAAGCTGCAAAGCTGCTAAAAGATGAATGCGGGTACAAAGGCGGCGTAAAGATCAGCCTGCATAAGTTTATCCCTGTGGCGGCAGGGCTGGCTGGCGGAAGCAGCGATGCGGCCGCAACACTGTTTGGATTGAACAGGCTGTTTCATCTTGATCTGACAGCTAAAGAACTGATGGAACTGGGCGTTAAGCTGGGTGCTGATGTTCCTTATTGCCTTATGCGCGGAACCGCGCTTGCGGAGGGCATTGGCGAGAAGCTCACGAAGCTTGCGCCGATACCGGACTGCTGCATCATTGTAGCAAAACCGCCGGTTAACGTGTCAACGCGTCAGGTATATGAAAGCCTGGATATTGATGGCGTTACGAGCCGTCCTGATATTGATGCGCTGCTTAATGCGATTGAGGCGCAGGATATAATGGGCATTGCAGCAAATATGGGAAATGTGCTTGAATCTGTCACGATACCGCGCTATCCGGTAATCGCGGCTATCAAGCAGGATATGCTTGATCATGGTGCAGTAAATGCGATGATGAGCGGCAGCGGGCCTACCGTATTTGGAATTTTTAAAGACGAGCATACAGCGCGCGAATGCCAGGCATATTTGAAAGAGAAAGGCGATGCCAGGCAGGTATATATTACGGAAAATTTTCAGGGCGGCAGGTAACTGCGCCATGGATAAATATATTAAATATAAGATGGAGGAAAGAGATTGAAAGGCGAATTAGTAATGGATGTAAATGATTATCTCCCGCTGAGAGATGTTGTGTTTAATACATTGAGACAGGCTATTCTGCGTGGAGAAATGGAACCTGGCGAGAGGCTGATGGAGATACAGCTTGCGCAGAAGCTGGGAGTATCGAGGACTCCGATACGCGAAGCTATCCGCAAGCTCGAGCTGGAAGGCCTGGTTATAATGATTCCGCGAAAGGGTGCAGAAGTCGCGCATATCACGGAGAAAGATATGAGGGACGTGCTTGAGGTGCGGTGTACGCTTGAGGAGCTGGCTGTATCGCTTGCATGTAAAAATGTCACGCCTGAGTATCTTGCAGATTTAAAGAATGCAAACAAAGTGTTTGAGTCAGCCATCGTGTCCAAAGATGTAGTAAATATTGTTGATGCGGACGTTAAGTTCCATGATGCGATTTATGCTATGACAGACAATGCAAGGCTTATACAGATAATCAACAATCTGAGGGAGCAGATGTACCGCTACCGTCTTGAGTATGTCAAGGACGCGCGCACGCATTCTGTCCTTATCAGTGAGCACAATGATATTATCCGGCAGCTCAGTGATAAAAATGAAGAACTTGCGAAAAAGGTAGTGCGCCAGCATATACACAATCAGGAAAAAGGCATCGTGCGCCTGCTGAATAAATAAAAAATGTATAGACTGCCCGTTTTATGGAAATAATTACCATAGTAAAAAATTCATGCGCATCAGGCAGCGCAGAAATGAGGTATAATTATGAGACAGGGCAGAAAGAGAAAAAGATTATTAGCAGGATTTGTACTGATAGCAGCAGTATCAGCCGCATTGGCCGCCTACAGGGGCCATGAGGACGCATCGCAGCTCCAGGAGGGGATAGCGGAGCAGATTATTCGTTTCCATGTACGTGCAAACAGTGACAGCAGCGAAGACCAGCAGCTGAAAATGATGGTAAAGGAAGCAGTGGTTACATATATGCAGCCGCTGCTTGAAAATTCAAAAAGCGTTGGAGAATCAAGGCAGATATTGTCAGACAATATCGGACAGATACATGAGATAGCAGTTGATACGCTGCGCAGGGAAGGCAGCAGCGATGATGTGGCCGTTTATTTTGAAAATGCGTATTTTCCCATGAAAACTTACGGAGATGTTACATTTCCGCCGGGAATCTATGAGGCGTTCAGGGTGGATATCGGGAGCCACAGAGGGAAAAACTGGTGGTGCGTCCTTTATCCGCCGCTGTGTTTTGTAGATGCGTCTTACGGCGTGCTGCCGCAGGATTCAAAGGATACTTTGAAGAATATTCTTGAAGAAGATGAATATAATGCAATAACGTCAGCACAGTGCAAATACCGGTTCAAATATTTGACATTTTTAAACGGCTGGCTTGATAAATTTATTAACAGATAAAGTGACAATGAAGCTGCATGCGCAGCGGAATGGAGTGGCAGGGAAATATGGGGAGGGAAGCACCTATTGGCGTGTTTGATTCAGGCGTAGGCGGCCTGACCGTGGCGAGGGAGATAATGCGCCAGATACCAAACGAGAGGATCGTTTATTTTGGGGATACCGCGCGCGTGCCATACGGCAGCAAGTCCAGGGAGACGATAATAAAGTATTCCAGGCAGATAATCAGATTCCTGCTTACAGAGAACGTAAAGGCAATTGTCATAGCATGCAATACGGCCAGCGCTTTTGCGATCGATGTCATGCAGAATGAATTTGACCTGCCTATAGTCGGCGTGGTAAAGCCGGGCGCACGCGTGGCAGCCGAAACGACAAAGAATGGGAAAGTGGGGCTGATAGGAACGGAGGGAACGATCCGAAGCGGCGTTTATGCCGCCTTTATCAAGTCTTTCAGGCCTGATGTTGAGGTGATAGGCAAGCCGTGCCCGCTTTTTGTGCCGCTTGTCGAGGAAGGAATGCTGCACGACACTATAACGGATCAGGTTGCAGAGCGCTATCTTGGAACTCTCAAGGAGCGAAAGATTGACACGCTGATCATGGGATGCACCCATTATCCGCTGCTGCGCTCGACAATCGGGCGGATAATAGGGGAGCAGGTACGCCTGGTCAACCCGGCATATGAGACGGCGCAGGAACTGAAACGCGTGCTGGACAGGGAGCATATTGCAAATGTTCAGGAGGTAGACAGTCCGTCGTCCATGTACCGCTTTTATGTCAGCGATGCGGCTGATAAGTTTAAGGCTTTTGCCAATTCTATCCTTCCATTTGACATTGCAATGACACAGCAGATCAGCATAGAGCAGTATTAGGAACCGCTGCATACATAGGCCTGAAAATACAGGCAGGATTGTTTATTGGGTATGGAAATATGAATGATAAAGTGCGTGTCACTGTCAGGAGCATACAGCTCGCTGCACAGGAAACGGTTTATTGCGGGGACGCCTGCGGCAGTCCGGGGCAGGGCGCAGTTAATGGCGCGGCAGATGCCGGACCGGATAATGTTATCGAGGCGGCCAGCTCCGGAAATTACAGGGAAGTGAACGGCAAGGAATATATCAAATACCATGAGGAGTATGAAGGAACGGACGAGACAGGGACAACGCTTATACGCATAGACGGAGAAACAGTGGAAGTCGTAAAAAAAGGCCCTGTTTCAGCGAAAATGCTGTTTCAGCAGGGAAAAAAGACAATAACTTGCTACCAGACGCCGTTTGGCAGTATGCATATGGGAATATTCACGCGGAAAATTGATATTGTCCGGGAACCGGAAAAAAGAATAATAGAAATTGACTACAGCCTTGAGCTGAACTATGAACATGTGTCGGACAACCGCATATATATTGAGGCGGCTGTACAGTAAAATCATCTTTTACAGGCTGCCGCATTAAGACATAATGTATTGCCATTAAAGCGTTTAAAAATCTTTATGCCATAATGCGGCAGCTTCTTTAGTTTAAAAAAATCAAATAAAAATCTCTATTTTTTTATTTTTTCTTATTGAAGAACCAGCGTTTTTTCTTTTTCTTGTCCTCAACAACAATTTTTCCGCCGCGCACGGATTTAATGCCTGTAATGTAAATGCCGCTTATCTCGGCTTTTATTTCAGCCTTGACAGGAATTTGGTCAAAAACCTTCGGGTCGGCCATCAGAGTCATGATCTTAGGACCGATTTTTGCCTTGACAACAGGCATTTTGCGGCCACGGAGATACTTAGGCGTCTGTTCGATCACGGCTTTTGGGAGCCCGGAATCTATTAACTTCATGATTTTTTTATCAATGATCAGCATGGACATAATTTGTTTTGCAGCCTCAATCTGAGCCTGCTGTTCAGCCTGCTTTTTGCGAAGCTTGTTTCCAACGATAAGCAAGGCGACAAACACGGCTATTAAAAGCACAAGAATAACCAAAAGTATAATACTCCAGAGTGGCATTTGAGAGTTCCTCCTGAATAAAATAAATAATATTTAGTATAGCATGGCATACGGTTTTAAACAAGTGATTTGTTTTTTTCGTAAATCCGGGATATGACCTGCCAGGTGTAGTTGGAGATATTTTTTCGCTCCTCTTTTGGAAAGGAGCTGATATCTATCGGTTCGCCAAATTCAAGCACTGTATGGCGGCTTTTTATGCGTGGGATCTGGTTTTCAAAAATAGCCTCCGTGTTGTTTTGCACCATGGGTATGATCTTGCACCCTGTTTTTTCGGCAAACTTGAAGCTGCCGGCATGGAAAGGCCCAACTCCGTCATTCTGATTGCGCGTGCCTTCCGGGAAAATAACGATGGAAATGCCCTGCTTGATATATTCGATGCCGGTAAGTATGGTCTTTAAGCCTTCCTTCATGTTGTCACGGTCAAGGAACAGGCAGTAAAGCAATTTCATCCATATGCGGATAAACGGTACATTATTCATTGATTTTTTGGCTACAAAGCCGGTCGGCCGCTGCATAAGCGGATACGTGATGATAATGTCGTAAAAACCGTGGTGATTTCCGATAAAAAGCACAGGTTCATCTTTTGGAATGTTTTCCAGGCCGATAATGGTGGTTTTTACTCCGGACAGGAACAGAACTCCGCGCAGCGCCCACTGTACGAGCCGGAGGCATCCGATATCGCGCGCGTGGCGGTTAAACTTTCCGATCAGCAGTTCGATCGGCCAGAGTATGAGGCTGATAATGAAAAAAAACAGCAAAAAGACTGCTACTAAAAATGTTCTTATCATAGGATTATCCCTTTCAAATAAAATATTTTATCACTAACGCAACAGTTTTAAAGCGCTACAGGTGCATGATGGCTTCATAGTGTTCCGGCCTGCGGTCGCGGAACAGACCCCAGCTTGTGCGGAGGTCGCGAACTGCATCAAGATCAAATTCCGCAGCCAGAAAGCATTCCTCGTCCCTGCCGGCCTGCGCGGCCAGTGCGCCGGTTTCGTCTGCAATGAAGGAAGAACCATAAAAGGTTAGGCTGGATACCTGTCCGCCGTTGCCTTCGTTTGCCGACACTGTTTCTGTGCCGATCCGGTTTGCGGCAGCAAGCGGCATGATATTTGCAGCTGCGTGGCCTTGCATGACGCGGCGCCAGTGAGGCATGCTGTCGCATGACAAAATAGGTTCGGAGCCGATCGCTGTCGGGTAGAGGAGTATTTCCGCGCCCATCAGCGCCATGCATCTGGCGCTCTCAGGAAACCACTGATCCCAGCAGATGCCTACGCCCAGTTTCGCATAGGCGGTGTCCCACACTTTAAAGCCTGTATCTCCGGGGGAAAAGTAAAACTTCTCCTGGTAATAGTGGTCGTCAGGAATGTGCGTCTTGCGGTAAATGCCAAGCAGGCTGCCGTCAGCGTCTAAAATGGCGGTTGAGTTGAAGGCGGTATTGCCGCTGCGCTCAAAAAAGCTGACAGGCATGACGATGCGAAGCTCGGCGCATACAGTCCGGAAATGCGTCACTGCCGGGTTTTCCTCTGCGGAGGATGCAAGCTTATAGAAGTCATAATTGCGCTCCTGGCAGAAATATTTTGTCTCAAACAGTTCAGGCAGCAAGATGATCTGCGCGCCGTCAAGCGCTGCCTTGCGCACCAGCGCGTCAGCGCGCGCGATGTTTTCCTGCACAGAACCGCCGCACTGCATCTGTATGGCTGCTAATTTACATATCCTCATATGCTCTCCGTTCCCCGCGTCTGCGGAAGCGTAATAATGTCCGGCAGGCAGTCCGGCGTCAGCGCGAACTGAGGTATCTGCTGGGTAATGCAGTGGATATTGCCTCCTCCAATCAGTATATCCCGTGCATAAATCTGTATAACTTCGCGATCCGGGAATAACCCGGACAGTATGCTTTTTGCATTGGCGTCCTGCTCGATCCGCGCGCGCTGGAGGGGATCGTCAGCGGTTTTATCGGGATTGGCAAAACCCGGCATTATGACAGCGCCATTGGCAATATAAAAATTAACGTAGGAAGCGGCCAGCCGTTCCCCCGGCGTCCGCGTTGGCTTAAAATCCATGCAGTCAAGGCCGGCGCACTCGTCTTCCGTAATGAAAACGGGAGACGGCAGGGGGAGCTTGTGAATCGCAATAGGC
>CANRBP010000012.1 GCA_947628875.1 uncultured Lachnospira sp. | reverse complement strand
GGCATGGGGCGTTCTTTAGTTGCGGCGAGCTTGAAAGTGTAACGATAGCCGGGCATATTTATATTATATTTGTTATACCAATGAGCTGGATATTTTTTGCGCTGGAAAATATCCGTGACATAGGCATCTATTTTTCAAAGCTGTTTCCGTTTTTTGCAGGTACGGCGCAGCAGTATGTCAGCCATACGGATTATCTGGCTGCGCTGCACAATTACGGCTTATTTTTTGTGCTGGCTGTTTTATTCAGTTTTGGCTGGTGGCGCGGACTGTATACAAGGTTTAGGAAAACATATGCAGTATCGGCGCTGCTGCTGGTTATTTTCTGGATATCCGTTTATCAGGTGCTGACATCTGTAAATAATCCGTTCTTATATTTCAGGTTTTAGGCCGGAATAAATTTGCAGGGGGCTTAAAGTTTTATGCGGATATATGCGGATATTTTGAGAGAGAAGGATTTATGGAAGTTAGGAAAAAAAAGAGGCGCATTGCATATATGCTGGCGCGATACCATTTTTTGGCTGCATTTATAATAACATGTGCCGCCTATATGATTTTTATGGCTGCGGTCAGGCTGGCTCCGGAGAAGGCCGGCGATGATACGGGCCGCATGTGCGTAAGGGGCATAGTCCGGGCGGACATCGGCCGTGATGAAGGTGATGATGCTGAGATTCCGGCAGATAATGTTGAAGAGCAGGAGAAAACCGAGACGGACAGCACTCTGGAAGCGGATTCCGCCGCAGATCCTTCTTACCTCGATGGCGCACTGTTTATCGGCGATTCCCGGACAGTCATGCTGAAAGATTATGCCGGGTGGGATAACTGCGACTTTTTTGCGGAGGTCGGCTTGACGATCTGGAATATTTTTGAGCAGGAGTGCGTGGAGGCTGACGGAGAAAAAATAACAATAGATGCGGCTTTGCAGCGCTGGAAGTATGATAAGATTTATATCCAGCTTGGCATAAATGAGCTTGGGCGCGGTACGGCGGACAGTTTCTGTGAGCAGTACAGTACAGTTTTGTCCCGGATCCGCGAATTGCAGCCGGATGCCGTCATTTATCTGCAAAGTATCCTGCATGTGTCAAAACAGCGTGATGCCAAGGGGGATTATATCAATAATGCAGAAGTCAACAACAGAAATAATAAGCTGCGGGAGCTTGCTGACGGGCGCAGCATTTTCTGGCTGGACTTAAATGCAGAATTTGATGATCCTTCAACGGAGGCGCTAAATGAAGAATATACAAGCGACGGCGTACACCTGAAAGCAACGTGCATTCCGGCGATACAGGATTTTTTACTGAGGCACGCTGCAAGGTAGAGGCTCCGGCCTGCGGCCATCTGCGCCATTAATCTGTAATCTCGTGTGACTTTATAATGGCGCGGATGCTGCTGTACAGGTACGGTTTCAGGCCGTCTATGCCGACAGGCTCCTCAAAAAGTATTGAATTGTAGCAGGTTGAGCTGACAAGTTCAGTTATCATAAAAAGCATTATCTCAGGCTCGCGGATCCTGATGCCTGTCTGGCTTATTAATTTGTAAAAAGCCTGCCGGAAATCAATATCGTCATCGGACGTTTTCATCTCAAGAGCTTCCTTGAAAATTCCCCAGCTTAAATTTTTGGAAATAAAGGTCAAAAGAGTCCTGTTTTTGTTAAGGATATTTACGATATGGCCGACAATAAAGACAATCTGATCCTCAAACGAAAGCGTTTGATGCGTCTCCTTATATTTTTCGAGAGCTTCCGCAGCATTCTGGAACAGCTTGTTTGATTCATGAGAAATAAGCTTGTTGCGGATATCATATTTATCTTTAAAATATAAATAGAAAGTTCCCTTTGCGATGCCGGCTTCCTTGGAGATTTCGGCTATGGACGTTTTATTCACGCCTTTGGTCGTAAACAAATGGAACGCGGTATTCAGCAAAGAAGTCTGTTTTTGCAGTTTATTTGATTCAATTTTTCCCATAACACCCTCCTGTTAGCTTTACTTTAAGTTACCCTATCATATTCCTAAAAATTCAAAAAGTCAAGAAAATGACCAAAAGTCAAAAATTTTATGGAAAATTATAAAAAACATATTGACTCATGGTCATTTTGTGATATAATACCTTCCAGAAATGAAAAATGACTATCGGTCATAAATGGCTATTTGTCATTAATAACGATGCCGATAGGAAAAAGGAGGAGATAAGTAATATGGAAAAGTTGGGAAGGGCGATCGTAAGGATAAGGATTCCTATACTGATTGCCAGTATTTTGCTTCTGATCCCAGCAGCACTCGGATATGTCAATACCCGTGTAAACTATGATATCCTTTACTATCTGCCGAAGGATATTGAAACAATGCAGGGGCAGGATATCCTGCTGGAAGATTTTGGAAAAGGCGCTTATGCCGTTGTTGTGGTCGAAGGCATGAACGGAAGGGATCTTACAAGGCTTGAGGAAAAAATCGGCGGCGTGGAGCATGTTGCGAAGGTTGTATCCTATAACAGCCTTGTAGGCGCACAGATCCCGACGGAATTGATTCCTGAAAAATACAGGAGCCAGTTTATAAATGGCGAAACCGGCGCAACGCTGTTTGCAATCTTTTTTGAAAATACGACATCAAGCAATGAGACGATGGACGCCATCAAGGAAATACGTACAGCAACGCAGGGGCAGTGCTTTATAAGCGGCATGTCGGCAGTCGTTACTGATACAAAGACATTGTCGGAAAAGGAAACGCCGATATACGTTCTTATAGCAGTCGTGCTGGCCTGTGTAGTGCTGGCGCTGTTTATGGATTCGTTTTTGGTTCCGGTATTCTTTATGCTGAGCATTGGCATGGCGATAGTATACAATTTAGGTTCCAATTACTTCCTCGGCGAAGTTTCCTACATAACTAAAGCGCTTGCAGCCGTGCTGCAGCTCGGCGTAACACTGGATTATTCCATTTTCCTGTGGCACAGTTATAAGGAAATGAAGGAGAAAAATCCGGACGACCATCATGAGGCGATGGCGCAGGCTATCGCAAGTACGATAACTTCGGTTGTCGGGTCATCTATAACAACAGTTGCAGGCTTTATAGCGCTCTGCTTTATGAGCTTTACGCTGGGCATGGATCTGGGCGTGGTCATGGCAAAGGGCGTTGTTTTCGGAGTAATCGGCTGCGTAACGATCCTGCCGTCAATGATTCTGACATTTGACAGAGCGCTGGAAAAGACGATGCACCGCGAACTGATGCCGCCTCGTTTTGACGGGCTGGCAGGCTGGATCGTGAATCATGCGTGGATATTCATTGCTCTGTTTATCATTCTTCTGGTTCCGGCGATTTACGGCTACCAGAATACAGATGTTTACTACAATCTGGCGGATACGCTGCCTGAAAATCTGGACTGCAGCGTTGCAAACCGTAAATTGGAAGAAAATTTTAATCTGAACTCGGTTTATATGGTTCTTGCTGACACGAAGCTCCCGGCAAAGGAAGCAAATAAAATGCTTGATGAGATTAATTCGCTTGATGGCATAACATTCGCGCTTGGATATGATTCGGTTGCAGGAAACGAGATACCTGAGGAACTGATTCCTGATTCCATTAAGGGTGAGTTAAAGGGAAGCAAGTATCAGATACTGATGATCGCATCAGATTATAAGGTTGCCTCTGATGAGGTAAATGAACAGATAAACAGCGTGGATTCGATCGTTAAGAAATATGACAGCAGTGCGATGGTCATTGGCGAAGCGCCGTGCACGAAAGATCTTATTACGATTACAGACAAGGATTTCCAGACAGTAAGCATTGTTTCCATCGGTGCTATTTTTGTCATCATACTGCTGGTATTTAAATCTGTATCGCTGCCGGTCATTCTTGTTGCGGCAATCGAGTTTGCGATATTTATAAATATGGGACTGCCATATTACTTAAAGACGACAATACCGTTTATTGCTTCGGTTGTAATTGGCACTATACAGCTTGGCGCGACTGTCGATTACGCTATCCTGATGACAACGCGGTATAAAAAGGAACGGTATGCAGGCGCTGATAAAAAGGAAGCCATCACAACGGCGCTTTCAACCTCAATACCGTCTATCATCGTCAGTGCGCTGGGATTTTTTGCGGCAACATTCGGCGTAGGCCTGATTTCCAGCGTGGATATGATCGGCTCGCTGTGTTCATTGATGGCAAGGGGCGCGATTGTCAGCATGTTTGTTGTTGTTTTGGTTCTGCCGTCGCTGTTTGTTGTGTTCGATGGCTTGATTACGCACACAAGCATGGGATTTATCAATAAAAATTCTGCAAAATAAATTTTTAAACTGTTTATGCAATAACTGCTGTTTGTACAGTAATTATAGAAATGAGGAGTATTATGATTAAGAAAAATTTATTTAAGTTTACATCAGTTTTTATGTGTGCTGCCATGATGGCATGCAGCCTCACGGCATGCGGCAAAAATGCGGCTTTAGCGCCTGCGGTACAGGAGGCCAGCCAGGTTGAGCAGGGCGCGGCACAGACGGCGCAGGAGCAGGTTGAAAATGCTGTTTACAGCAAACTGTTTAATTCGTCAGCCGCAGTTAAGACATCTTCGCTCAGCAAAAATAACTCAAAGGAAGAAACAGTTTTCATCTTCACAGGAGCGGACGGAAGCCAGGATCATGTGATTGTCAATGAAAAACTCAGGAATGTAACAGGAAAAACAACTATTGACGATGTTACGATGCTTAATGACGTCACCAACCTGACCGGAGATGAGACGGCAACGACCGGAAGCAACGGCAGCCTGACCTGGAACGCAGGCGGCAGCAGCATTACTTATCAGGGTACAACAACAGAGGCTGCGCCTGTTAAGATAAAAGTAACATATTATCTTGACGGAAAGGAAATTTCTGCAAAAGATCTGGCTGGCAAAAGCGGTAAAGTAAAGATAAGGTTCGACTACACAAATAATGCGAAGAAAACTATAACAGTCAACGGAACAGAGCAGCAGGCATATGTACCGTTTACAATGATAACAGGCATGGCGCTGGACGCTGAAAAATTTAAAAATGTTGAAGTAACCAACGGAAAGATAGAGGAAGGCAGCGGCAGCAATATTGTGCTGGGAATTACAATGCCGGGGTTAAAGGAGAGCCTTGAAGGCATACAGATAAACGGCAAAAAGCTGGATTTGGATATACCGGATTATTTTGAAGTTACAGCAGATGTGACAGATTTTGAGCTGGATATGATGTTATCAGTTGCTGTCAGTGATATGCTCTCGGATATTGACGCTGATGAGATTGACCTTTCAGGCATAAAGACGGACGCGCAGACGATGTCAGAAGCAGGAGATATGCTCTCAGATGGCGCATCTAAGCTTGCTGACGGAACAGCGCAGCTTGCAGGAAATGTGCCTGCACTGACAGATGCAACTGCTCAGCTCTCATCTGGCGCGGCTGAGTTATCGGACGGAGCGGCAACGCTTGTTAATGGAGCGTCAGTCCTTAAAGCAGGCGTTCAGGCTTATACAGATGGCGTAGGGCAGGCGGCGGAAGGCGGCGCAGAACTGTCAGACGGCGCGCAGCAGGTAGCCGGAGGACTTGAGCAGCTTGCGGACAATGCTGAAAAAGAACTGGCGCCGGGAGCGGCAAAACTGGCGGACGGATGTGCTCAGATCAGCCAAGGCATTGATAAGCTGTCAAGTACGCTGACAGGTTCTTTTGCACAGATTAAGACGGAAGCAGATAACTATGGCGCTGCATTACAGGGAGTGGTAACACAGGCTTCTCAGATAGAAACGCTTGTGAATACGACTATTCCTGCGGCACAAAACAGCAGTATTAACCAGATGCTTGGGCAGCTGTCTGACACGGCTCTCCAGGGTCAAATAAGCTTGGCGATTACGCCGGTGGAGGACATTACTCAAAATGACCTGACAGATCAGGCAAAAGTGACTGAATTGCTCACAAAATATATGACGGCTTATACGGCAATTATTCAAATGGAAGGGCAGCCGCAGCAAACTATAGACAGCATTAATCAGATTATTTCACTGGCAAGCGAAGGGAAATTTAGCAAGATTGACGAATTGTATACAGCTCAGATCGGACTGCTTATGTCAGCCGTAGGAAATGGCGGAGTATATACGGCTTTAAGTCAGGTATATGACCAGGCAATGACAACAACAGATCCGGATACAGGCAAAAACCTTTCAGAAAGCCTTGAGATGCTGTCAGGCGGAGCAAAGCAGGCGGCAGACGGTGCGGCAAAATTGCGTGACGGCATTGGCTCGTTTGATGAAAAGGATCTTGCATCTGGCAAATTAACAGTCTGCTCCGCGCTTTACCAGCTTAAAGCAGGCAGCAGCGATCTCGCAAAGGGCGCATCTGATTTAAACAGCGGTCTTGCACAGCTTAAAGACAAAAATGCAGAGTTGAACGGCGGTATGGCTGATTTGGCTGATGGTACAGAAACGCTGGCAGCAGGCGCAGTACAGCTCAAGGAAGGCACAGCGGCTCTTAATGGCGCGGCAGGCACGCTGGGCGCAGGCGTAGGCGAGCTGAATGCGGGAGCAATTACTCTGCGTGACGGCATGATTGAATTTAATGAAACAGGAGTTAAGAAACTTACCGGCATGGTTGGCGCTGACACAGAGAATGCGCTGGAGACAGTGCGCCAGATTGTCCAGCTTGGAAAAGATTATCAATCATTTGCAGGCAAAAAAGATGATTGTGAAGGCTCTGTAAGATTTATTTATAAGACATCATGTACGGCAGATTAAGATAAAAGATACTGCTGCATTAAGAAATAGTTACATCTTAATGCAGCAGTATTTTTGTGCCGTTTACGGCTTTTTTGCCTGATTTGCGGCATGTTTCTTAATTATCTCTTCATATCGCTTCTGAGATGCAAGCTCTTCCTGTGTCGGCTCTTCCTTTATGTCCGGCATTTCTTTAAGCTGGTCGAGTACGCCTGCAAGATCATCTGAACTCAAAAAATCGTTTAAATCCATCTGGTATCCTCCGTTTCCGCGCGCTGGCGCTAACTTTTAATGGCTTTGCCTGTCCACTGGGCAAAGAAATCTTTCAGGCGGATAAAGGTTTTTGTGAGCACGGCAGCCTCCTCCTCGCTCAGATCTTTCATGATGCTGTCCACCATTTTTTTGTGGAAGCTCATATGATGCTGAAAAGCAGAAATGCCTTTTTGGGTCAGAGAAGCATACACGATGCGGCGGTCCTTTTCGCTGCGGCTGCGCACAACATATCCTTTTTTGACAAGTCCGTTAATGCCTGTTGTGAGAGTACCCATAGTGATGCCGAGCGACCTGGCTATCGTAGACATAGTGCGCGGTTCTGCAATTCCGACTGCCTCGATGATATGCATGTCGGTCACAGAGATATCTTTAAATTCATCTGTGATCAGAGCCTTTTCCTCAATGCTTAAAATATCATTGAAGAGGCTTACCAATATGGAATTCAGCAATTCAAACGTATCCATGAGCCAGTACCTTTTCCTTTACGATTACAAATGTAACTGTTAGATTTCCCAGTTGTATTATTTAGTATAACTGAAATGTGTTATTTATGCAAACCTCAAGCGGCAAAATATTTGCAATTTGTCTGTATACGTAGTATCATAAAAATATAAGTGAGTTTCCGTATTTTGTATTTTATATGCGTGAAATTTAAAAAAGATAAGTTTTGAACCGGATAACAGCATAAACGCGGACTGTGCGGGATCGATGAATTAATGCACAGATGCCGTTGGGGAAGGAGACGACATGAAATTTATAGCCATCGGAGAACTGATGTTAAGATTATCTCCGCCAAATTATGAAAAGATTGTATCAACGCACAATTATATCGCAAATTATGGCGGCGCAGAGGCTAATGTTGCCGTTTCATTGGCAAACCTTGGCGTGGACAGTACATTTTTTACGGTATTTCCTAATTCGGATATCGGCAAATCGGCGATTAACTATCTGAAAGCCAATGATGTGCATACCAAGCATATTATCAAGGCTGACGGGAGAATGGGCATCTACTATCTGGAAGAGGGCGTGTCTGTGCGTGCATCGCAGATTATTTATGACCGGGCAGGCTCGGCATTTGCGGAATACGACTATAAAGATGTGGATTTTGAGGACATTTTAAAAGATTATGACTGGCTTCATTTAAGCGGCATCACGCCGGCGCTGTCCTACAATTGCCGGAGGCTGATAGACCGGGCGGTCAAGACGGCAAAAAAGCTTGGGCTGATCGTCAGCTTTGACCCGAATTTCAGAAGCACGCTATGGTCATTTGAGACAGCCAGAGATGTGCTGAGCAAATATCTGCCGTATGTTGATGTGCTGATCGGCATTGAACCGATTCATGTCTATAATGAAGATGGAACTGATGTCAAGGACGGCCTGACAATGGATCCTTCGTTTAAGGACATGGACAGGGTATTTAAGGCGATCGACCGGCAGTACCATATGAAGGCGATAGCAAGAACCGTGCGTTATGTGCATTCTGGCAGCAATAACTCTTTGAAGGCGTTTTATTATACAGATGGGGAGACGTTTGAGAGCAAGACGATTAATTTTGAGATCGTTGATCGTGTTGGCGGCGGCGATGCCTTTTCATCGGGCCTGATTTATGCGCTTATGCAAGATGACATGACGCCGCAGCAGGTAGTGGATTTTGCAGTCGCATCGTCTGTTATGAAGCATGCGATCCGTGGCGATACCAATATTACAAGCGTTGACCAGATTAAGCGCCTTATGAATAATTCGTCATTTGACGTCCAAAGATAAGGCTGTTTTGCAATATCCGGTCAAGTTTGGGTAAACTTTGGCTATCCGATACTTGACATTTTAGCTCCTGTTTTATACAATAAACATACCTTTATAAGAATCGCATCGTCAGACGCGTTTAAGAATTATGCTGGTAAGCATTGTGCTGGTATGTCGTAATTGGATTCGGTATTTTTGCTCCTGTCGTATATTACGGCAGGGGCTTTTTTATGTTTTTAAAAGCAGTCGAGCGGGAAAGGAAGTAAGCAGATGGTGTACGAAAAAGTATCATCAGACCTCAATTTTGTTGAGAGGGAGAAGGAAGTAGAAAAATTTTGGAAAGAAAATGATATCTTTCAGAAAAGCATTGAAAACCGCAGGGGCGGAGAGACGTATACTTTTTATGACGGACCGCCTACGGCGAATGGCAAGCCGCACATCGGCCATGTGCTGACCAGGGTCATCAAAGATATGATACCGAGGTACCGCACTATGAAAGGGTATATGGTTCCGCGCAAGGCCGGATGGGATACTCACGGGCTTCCGGTAGAGCTTGAAGTGGAAAAAATGCTTGGACTTGATGGCAAGGATCAGATAGAGGCTTATGGATTGGAGCCGTTTATCCGCCACTGCAAGGAAAGTGTATGGAAATATAAGGGCATGTGGGAGGATTTTTCATCTACGGTCGGTTTTTGGGCTGATATGGATAACCCGTATGTTACTTATGAAAACAATTATATCGAATCAGAGTGGTGGGCGCTGAAACAGATATGGGACAAGGGGCTTTTATATAAAGGATTCAAGATTGTGCCATACTGCCCAAGGTGCGGAACGCCGCTCTCATCTCATGAGGTTGCGCAGGGATATAAGTCAGTCAAAGAACGGTCGGCGATCGTCCGCTTTAAGGCGGCTGATGAAGATGCGTATTTCCTGGCATGGACAACAACGCCTTGGACGCTGCCTTCAAACGTGGCGCTGTGCGTTAATCCTGATGAGCGGTATGTTAAGGTAAAGGCTGCGGACGGATTTAACTACTATATGGCGGAGGCATTGTTAGATACAGTTCTTGGCGGCCTTGCCAAAAAGACAGGAACTCCGGTTCAGGAAGGCGAAGCGGAAACAGGGGCAGGAACCGACTATGAGGTGCTTGCTGTTTACACGGGACGCGAACTGGAATTTAAGGAGTATGAGCCTCTGTTTGACTGTGCCGGCGAGGCAGCAAAGAAACAGAATAAAAAAGGTCATTTTGTAACATGCGACAGTTATGTAACTATGGGTGACGGTACAGGCATTGTACACATTGCTCCGGCATTCGGCGAGGACGATGCGAAGGTTGGCCGCAAGTATGACCTGCCGTTTGTGCAGTTCGTTGACGGCAGGGGCGAGATGACCCAGGAGACGCCGTATGCGGGACTTTTTGTGAAGAAGGCTGATCCGGAGGTATTAAAAGACCTTGACCGGGAAGGCAAGCTTTTTGATGCTCCAAAGTTTGAGCATGATTATCCGTTCTGCTGGCGCTGCGACACGCCGCTGATCTATTATGCGAGGGAGTCATGGTTCATTAAGATGACGGCAGTTAAAGATGACCTGATAAAGAATAATAATACGATCAACTGGATTCCAGAAACTATCGGTTCCGGCCGGTTTGGCGCATGGCTTGAGAATGTGCAGGACTGGGGCATCAGCCGCAACCGTTATTGGGGCACGCCGCTGAACATATGGGTTTGCGAAGACTGTGGCGAGATGCTGTCAATCGGAAGCATTGAGGAGTTAAAACAGCACTCCGGCAACTGCCCTGATGATATTGAGCTGCACAGGCCGTACATTGATGCGGTGACATGTACATGCCCTAAGTGCAGCGGCGTTATGAAGCGCGTGCCGGAAGTTATTGACTGCTGGTTTGATTCGGGCGCGATGCCTTTTGCGCAGCACCATTATCCGTTTGAAAATAAAGATGTTTTTGAACAGCAGTTCCCGGCAAAATTTATTTCGGAGGCGGTGGACCAGACGCGCGGATGGTTTTATTCCCTGCTTGCGATATCAACGCTGCTGTTTAACAAAGCGCCATATGAGAACGTTATCGTGCTGGGACTTGTACAGGATGCGGACGGGCAGAAAATGAGCAAGTCGAAGGGAAATGCGGTAGATCCGTTTGATGCGCTTAAAACTTATGGCGCCGATGCTATCCGCTGGTATTTTTACGAAAATTCAGCGCCATGGCTGCCTAACAGGTTCCACGACAAGGCTGTGACAGAGGGACAGCGCAAGTTCATGGGAACTATATGGAATACCTATGCATTCTTTGTGCTATATGCAAATATTGATGATTTTGATGCTAAAAAGCATGAGCTTGATTATGAGAAACTTCCGGTTATTGACCGCTGGATACTCTCAAGGCTGAATACGGTTGTAAAACAGGCGGACAAGTACCTGGACAGCTACAAGATCACAGAAACAGCCAGGATCCTTGAGGATTTTGTAGATGAGCTTTCCAACTGGTATGTAAGGTGCAGCCGTGAGCGTTTCTGGGCAAAGGGCATGGAGCAGGACAAGATAAACGCGTACATGACGCTGTACACGGTACTGGTTACGCTGTGCAAGGCTGCCGCGCCGATGGTGCCGTTTATGACGGAGAGCATTTACAGGAATCTTGTATGCAGTATTGACAAAGATGCGCCGGAAAGCATTCATTTGTGCGATTTTCCGGAGGTTAACGAGGCGTGGATCGACAAAGAGCTTGAGGATAATATGGAAAATGTCCGCAACGCGGTTGTTATCGGGCGCGCGTGCAGGAATGCGACCAATATCAAAAACAGGCAGCCGATAGGCAGAATGTATATAAAGGCGCCGTGGAAGCTGGACGATTTCTTTACTCATATTATTGAAGATGAGCTTAATGTAAAGTCGGTTGAATACAGGGATGATGTGCGTGAATTTACTTCATACTCATTTAAGCCTCAGTTAAAGACGCTCGGGCCGAAGTACGGCAAGCTTATCGGAGATATCCGCAGCCAGCTTGCGGGACTTGACGGCAGCGCGGCAATGGACGAGCTTGATGAAAAAGGATTTATAACGATAGATGCCGCCGGCACTCAGGTACAGCTGGAGAGGGCGGATCTGCTGATTGAAATGACTCAGATGGAAGGTTTTGTGGCAAGCAGCGACAAGGGGATCACGATCGTGCTGGATACGAACCTGACGCCGGAGCTGATCGAGGAAGGCTTTGTGCGTGAGCTTATCAGCAAACTCCAAACTATGCGTAAGGATGCCGGATTTGAAGTTATGGACAGGATCTGCGTATCTGTTTGCGGAAATGACAAGATTGAGGCGATTATGCAGCGCAACGCAGCCCAGATTCAGTCTGTGGTGCTTGCTGACGCTATCGAGACAGGCGTACAGAAAGGCTTTGCAAAACCGTGGGATATAAACGGCGAGCAGGTGACGCTCGGTGTTGAGCGGATTTAAAGCCGGTTGCATAAGGCATAAAAAATGTGTATAATAAACAATATATCACGCTATATGCATTGATAGAAATGATAATCGGGAGGAAAATTAATGGCCGCACTAAAAAAATTTGATAAAGAAGTATTTAAGAAGAAAGTTATCAGCAATTGTAAAATGCTCTATAGAAAAAATCTTGATGAAGCCGATGAACAGCAGCTTTTTCAATCTGTAGCATACACTGTTAAAGATATTATTGTTGACAGATGGATTGCTACCCAGAAGGAATATGAAAAACAGGATGCCAAGACAGTTTACTATATGTCCATGGAATTTTTGATGGGCAGGGCGCTTGGCAATAACATGATCAACCTGCAGGTATATAATGAAGTAAAAGAAGTGCTTGAGGAGCTTGGCCTCGATATAAATGTGATTGAGGATCAGGAGGCTGATGCAGGCCTCGGCAATGGCGGACTTGGCCGTCTTGCAGCATGTTTCCTGGATTCGCTTGCAACGCTGGAATATCCTGCCTATGGCTGCGGCATACGTTACAAATATGGCATGTTTAAGCAGGAGATAAAGGACGGATATCAGATAGAGGTTCCGGACAACTGGTTAAAGGACGGCAACCCGTTTGAGATTAAGCGTACAGAGTACCGCGTGCAGGTTAAGTTTGGCGGATATGTGCGTTCTTACAGGGATTCCAAGACAGGAAGGGATATATTTGTCCAGGAGGATTACCGCGCAGTTACGGCTATCCCATATGACGTGCCGATCGTAGGCTATGGCAACAATACAGTAAATACGCTCAGGATCTGGGATGCCGAGCCGCTTGATACGTTCAACCTCAGCCTTTTTGATAAGGGTGATTACCAGAAGGCGGTTGAGGAGGAGAACCTGGCGAAGAATATCGTTGAGGTGCTTTATCCGAACGACAACCATTATGCAGGAAAAGAGCTTCGCTTAAAACAGCAGTATTTCTTTATATCTGCAAGCGTGCAGCTCGCCGTTGCCCGTTACAAGGAAAAGCATGACGATATCACTAAGCTGTATGAGAAGGTGACGTTCCAGATGAACGATACCCATCCGACGGTTACGGTTGCAGAGCTGATGCGTATCCTTATGGATGAGGAAGGTCTTGAGTGGGACGAGGCCTGGGACGTAACAACCAAGACAGTTGCCTACACGAACCATACGATTATGGCGGAGGCGCTTGAAAAATGGCCGATTGAGCTTTTTTCAAGGCTGCTTCCTAGAATTTACCAGATCGTTGAGGAGATTAACCGCCGCTTTGTAGAGCAGATACGCGTGCAGTATCCGGGCAACCAGGAGAAGATCCGCAAAATGGCTATTATTTATGATGGACAGGTTAAGATGGCGCACCTGGCTATCTGCGCAGGATATTCAGTAAACGGCGTGGCAAAGTTACATACGGAGATTTTGAAGAATCAGGAATTAAAAGATTTCTATGAGATGATGCCTCAGAAGTTTAACAACAAGACAAACGGAATCACGCAGAGGCGTTTCCTGCTTCATGGCAATCCGCTGCTTGCAGACTGGATAACCGATAAGATTGGAGACGGCTGGATTACAGATCTGTCACAGCTTAAAAAACTGGAAGTGTATGTTGATGATCCAAAGTGCCAGCAGGAGTTCATGCAGATTAAGTATAAGAATAAAGTGCGCCTTGCAAAATATATTGAAAAGAATAACGGCATTAAGGTTGACCCTAATTCAATTTTTGACGTTCAGGTAAAGCGTTTGCATGAGTACAAAAGGCAGCTGCTGAATATACTGCATGTTATGTATCTGTACAACCAGTTAAAGAAAAATCCGGATCTGGATATGAAGCCGAGGACATTCATTTTTGGCGCGAAAGCGGCAGCAGGCTATGCTATCGCAAAGAAGACTATCAAGCTGATTAACAATGTTGCGCAGGTTATCAATAATGATGAGTCTATCAGAGGCAAGATAAAGGTTGTATTTATTGAGAATTACCGCGTATCTAACGGCGAAATTATTTTTGCGGCGGCAGATGTCAGCGAGCAGATCTCAACGGCGTCCAAGGAAGCATCAGGAACCGGCAACATGAAATTTATGCTGAATGGCGCGATGACGCTGGGTACTATGGACGGCGCAAATGTAGAGATAGTGCAGGAAGTCGGTATAGATAATGCAGTTATCTTCGGCATGAGCTCAGATGAAGTCATTAAGTATGAGAATGAGGGCGGTTACGACCCGATGGAGATATTTAACAATGATCAAGATGTGCGCGAGGTATTGATGGAGCTGATTAACGGCAAATATTCACCGGAGGATCCTGAACTGTTCAGGGAGATATACAACTCTCTCCTGAACAATCAGGGCAGCAGAAGAGCCGACATTTACTTTATCTTAAAAGATTTCCGTTCCTATGCGGAAGCGCAGAAAGAGATTGACAGAAGATATAAAGATGAGAAGGGTTGGGTAAAGTCAGTTATGCTCAACGTGGCAAACGCCGGAAAGTTCTCGTCAGACAGGACAATAGAGGAGTATGTATCAGATATTTGGAAACTGAAAAAGGTACATGTTCCAGATGCGGAATAATAAGCTGGAAACGGCGGGCAGGACAGAGCAATCTGTCCTGCTTTTTATGTATGCCGCAATATTTGTTCATCTTCTTGGCAGCAGTTGTTGTTCTGTTTGTCCGGAAACGCACATAGATATAATGATGAAGGAAACAAGGCAGGCAATTCGGCAAAACGGAGGACGCTGGAGTGAAAAATAAAGTAATTATCATCCTGGCAGCCATATGTGTTTATCTGGCAGTTCCGGTTATTGTCACGATGCTGGCAACCGGCGTCATTGAGGAGGATGTTTCGGACGAGCTGATCAACGGGCGGCGCATTACGGTTGAGTACCGCAATGCAACAAGGTCTACGGAAATTGATCAGTTTATTGTTATGGTGCTTGCAGGCCGGCTGGAAATGTCGGCAGAAACAGAGGTGCTGAAAGCGGAAAGCGTTATGATACGCACTGATATTTACAGGCGCATGGGCGATCAGATGCATATTACAAGTAAGGAACTGGCAATGCCTTATTACACGAAAAAGCAGATGGAGTCTATGTGGGGCGATAAGTATGAAGAAAATTATAACCTGCTCGCAGACTGCGTGGCGGCCACAAGCGGCATTGTGATGCGGTATAACGGGGAGCTGATAGAGGCGCTCTATATGCCTGTAAGCTGCGGAAGCACTCTTTCGGGCAGCCAGCTTTTGGGAGACGCCTATGCATATCTGTCCGCAGTGGATTGCCCTGATGATTTAAACTGTCCGGGATATCTGTCGGTTATCAGCATTTCCAATAAAGATTTTGTTAAAAAAGCAAAAGCGCAGTATGCCGATATCGGTTTGCAGGAGGGAAATCCTGCGTCTGACATTCAGATTGTGCAAAAAACGGAAAATGGCTATGTGCTGAAGATACAGGTCGGAAATGTTGTAATGACCGGCTCAAAATTTGCTGAAATTTTTGGCATACCTGGTTCCTGCATGCAGCTGGAACAGTCGGACGGCAGTATTAAAATCACGGCAAAGGGCGCCGGGGACGGTTTTGGAGTCAGCATCTATACAGCCGGTATTATGGCGCAAAATGGGAGTTCTTATGAGGAAATTCTACAAAAATTTTACAGCGGCATATCTTTTGTAAGTGAATAAGTTATGCTAAAACGGGCAACATATTAACATCAAAATGCAACAAAGGCCAATGTTGCACCAAAAATGGAGGTTAATATGAAAAAGGGCAGAGGAAGAAATTCAAGCAAAGAAAAAATTTTTTCGGTAATCATATCATTTGCTGTTATTTTTACACTGGGATACGGAATTTATTCAGTGATAAATACGGCAGGCAAGCCGCAGAACAGTGAAAATAACATAGTAAACTTAGATGAAACAGAAAATGAAAATGTGGCCATTCGCACTGAGGATGCGGATACGCCGTGGGAAGATACGCAGGATTCAGATGAAGGCGAGGGCGCCGAAGAGGCGAATGCAGGCGCGTCCAGCGAAAATGCGCAGGCAGCCGGAAATAATGAAGAAGATGTTCAGGAAGCAACAGAGGCCGTAACGGAACCAATCAGCATCACGGAGGAAACGCCTGTCGTGGAGGAGGCCGCAGCTGATCCGGTTTCAGGATATTCGTTCGGAGAAGGCAGCTCGCTGCTTTGGCCTGTGCAGGGGGATATCATCTTAAAATACAGCATGGACAGCACGATTTACTATGAAACGCTGGGCGTTTATAAATGCAATCCGTCTGTTTCCATAGCGGCAGCGGTCGGGCAGAATGTAGGCGTTGCAGCAGATGGCATCGTTGAGTCCGTAGAAATGGATGAGGAGACAGGAAATACAGTTTCGGTGGCTATTGGCGATGGCTACACTGCAACCTATGGAATGCTTGATAATGTTGTTGTAAAGGCTGGCGATACTGTTACTGCAGGACAGCTGATTGGCACAGTTGCAGAGCCTACAGCCTATTACGCGCAGGAAGGTGCAAATGTATATTTTAAATTAACAAAGGACGGGGAGCCGGTGGATCCTACGCCGCTTTTTGAGGAATAAAGGCGGCGGCAGGGAAGGCAGAACTTTTTTGATCCCGGATCATATTATAAACTATAAGAAGGCAGCGCAAATGATAACAATAAGCACCTGATTTGTTTTTACTGGATATGGGGTATTTATTGGGGTGTATTTTTATGCATTCCGCAGGAAGAAGTCTGATATGAGTGGGTAGATAGGATTGGTCGGGTGCTGTATATAGATCGGCAGGAAACCATTGGTTTCCTGCGCATACATAGGTTTTTGCGTGAAATTTGCCTTAAAAAGGTTTTGTTTTAAGCCGCTATTGTTGTATAATAAGAAAAAGATAAAAATAAACAATATGGAAGAAAGAGGACTGAAATTATGTGGTTTGATGAGGCAGTAGTTTATCAGATTTATCCGCTGGGGCTTTGCGGCGCTCCGCTGGCAAATGATGGCGTGCAGGAGCATCGTATTTTGCGCGTGCTGGATTGGGTTGAACATATCAAGGAGATGGGAGCTACATGCGTTTTGTTTAATCCTGTTTTTGAGAGCGATGCTCATGGATATGATACGCGTGATTACAATAAGCTGGATTGCAGGCTTGGAACAAATGAAGATTTTAAGCAGGTTTGCAAAGCTATACATGAGGCAGGGTTTAAAATTATGCTTGATGGCGTATTTAACCATGCAGGCCGCGGATTTTTTGCATTTCAAGATGTACAGGCCAGGAAATGGGACAGTCCTTATAAAGATTGGTTTAATCTGTCATTTGACGGCAATACGAATTATAATGATGGATTTTGGTATGAGGCCTGGGAGGGCTGCAATGAGCTTGTAAAGCTGAATTTAAAGAATCCGGCTGTGCGTGATTACCTGTTTGACGCTGTACGCGGCTGGGTCCGTGACTATGATATTGACGGGCTGCGTTTAGATGTTGCATACTGCCTGGATCTGGACTTTTTGTCAGCGCTGAGAGGACTTGCTGACAGCATAAAACCGGAATTTGTTTTGATGGGCGAAACGCTGCATGGCGATTATAACCGCTGGATGAATGACCATGCATGCCATTCGGTGACGAATTATGAATGTTATAAGGGACTTTATTCAAGCTTCAATTCAGGCAATATGCATGAGATATCCTACAGCCTGAACAGGCAGTTCGGTGCGGAGCAGTGGTGCCTTTATACAGGCAGGCACCTGATGAGTTTTGCAGACAACCATGATGTTACCAGGGTTGCTTCGATTCTGACGGACAAGCAGTGTATTTATCCGCTGTACGGCCTGCTGTTTGGAATGCCGGGAGTGCCTGCCGTGTATTACGGAAGCGAGTGGGGCGTGGAAGCTGAGAAGAAAGATGGCGATCCTGCGCTGCGTCCGGCTATTGAACTGCCGCAGAGCAATAAGCTCACAGAATGGATCACGCGGCTTGCAAAGGCCCGCACAGGAAGCGAGGCATTGATGTATGGTACATACCGCAATGTGATGGTTCAGCCTAAACAGCTGATATTTGAGCGCAAAACTGAGAAGGAGCGTGTCCTTGTGGCGATTAACGCAGACAGCGCGGCATACCACGCTGATTTTAATGCGCAGGCAGGGTGCGCAGTGGATCTGATCACAGGCAAACCGCATGATTTTGGAGGAGGAAGCGATCTGCCGCCGTATTCATGCGCTTTCTGGAAAACGGAATGATGAATTTAACCTGATTACTCTAAGTTTCTTGAGCTGCCAGATTACATTCTCGCAGCTCTTTTTTATATCAGAAAATCAGCCACCAGCGTCAAACAGGCTGCCGTTTATGCTATCGGATAAACGGCAATATACTGGAACATCATTATAAAATGGCAGATGCTTCCAGCCATGACAAAGCAATGAAATATTTCATGCGAACCGAAATATTTGTGCCGCGCATTGAAAATAGGAAGATTCAATGCATAGATAACGCCGCCGACAGTGTAGATGATCCCGCCGGCCAGCAGCCAACGGAAGGCAACAGGCGGAAGCGCATTCAGGATCTGCGTGAAAGCAAGCACGCACACCCAACCCATTGTGATATAAAGCGTGCTGGAAAGCCATTTTGGGCAAGTAACCCAGCAAAGCTTGAAAAAAATGCCAATTACTGCAATGCCCCAGACAATTGCCATTAAGATATAGCCTGTCATATTGTGCAGTACAACAAGGCAAATCGGCGTATAAGAGCCGGCAATCAGAACAAATATCATGCAGTGGTCGATTTTTTTCAATATTTTGTTATATACCGGCGACAAATCGAAGGTGTGATAAATTGTGCTTGCGGCATATAAAAATATCATGCTGACAATAAAAATGCCAAGCGATATGGCATGTATGGCATCGGGTGCGGAAAGTGACCGGATTATCAGCGGCGTTGCGGCAAACAAAGCCATCAGCATTCCGATAAAATGTGTAATTGCGCTGCCAGGGTCTTTTAATTTAAAATTCTTCATAATAATTCCTCATTTCAAAGTCTGATTTTGTGCAAATCAGCTGCACAACTGCTGTGATAAATATTTGGCTGTATTATATATTTTTATGCCGTTTAGATAAAATTATACAATAAAACCATATAACGTAGTTTTAAAAACTATGTCGTGCAATAATAATACAACGTCATGTTGTAAAATGCAAGCGTTTTTGTATTTTTTCTTTAAATTTAAGAAAACAGGCTTGTCAACAGGCTGATTATTTAATATGATAAATAAAATAAAAATTTTGTCGAATTATGCGCAAAGCGCAGCCGGCATTTTGAAATGGAGGAATTATGAAAAAATTTTTGAAAGAATTTAAGGCGTTTATCAGCCGTGGCAACGTCATGGATATGGCTGTTGGTATTATCATTGGTGGAGCTTTTACCTCAATTGTTTCTTCACTTGTAAATGATATCATTAACCCGCTGCTGGGATTGTTCGGCGGCATGAATTTTGACCAGCTGCATTTAAAGCTGCTCGGCAGCGTCACATTAAATTATGGCAAATTTATCACGGCAGTGATCAATTTCCTGATTATGGCATTTGTCATATTTTTAATTGTAAAGGTGATGAATGCAGCGGCAGCAAAGTTTTCTAAAAAAGAAGAGGAGCAGAAGAAAACGAAGACCTGCCCGTTTTGCCAGAGCGAAATACATATAGATGCTATCCGCTGCCCGCATTGTACATCAGAGCTTGACGAGCAGACAGCGGAAGAATAGACATAAATAGCAGGCTGCGGAATCTCAGAGACGGCATAGTTATAGAAGCTTGCAGAGCCGCAGAGGCTGCAGAGTTATAGAGGCTTGCAGGGTTACACAGCTTGCAGCGCATCTTCTGAGGTGACAATGCAGTTTTTTCCGTGGCCTTTTCCATAATACAGGTTGTTGTCTGCAATTTGTATGATATGGTTCATTCCTGAGGCCTCGTCTGAGGAGACGAGGCCGAGTGTCATTGAGACATGTATATGCTGCTCCTGGTAAAACAAAGGCGTGGTGCAGATCGTTTCCCTGATCGCTGAAGCCGTCTTTTTTGCCTCTGCAAGCGTGCAGTCCGGAAGTATGACCAGAATTTCTTCACCGCCCCAGCGGCAGAGGATAGCATTTTCATTAGTACAGCTGCGGAAAATGTCGGCAACAGTAGTCAGTACTTTGTCGCCGCAGTTGTGTCCGTATGTATCATTGACTTTTTTGAAATCATCAATATCCCCAAGTATCGCACAAAATGGAATATGGCAGTCTCCCTCAAAGAAATCCGTCACTATCCGGCGCGTTGAGAGGCCGGTCAGCGGGTCGGTTGTGGACATTTTTTCAAGCAGCGCATTTTGCGTTAAAAGCCTGTGATGCAGCGTCAGAGCCTGAGTGATAAAGATGCTGAGCGAGATTATGACAGCAAACAGGGTGATGCCGTAGTTCATGCTGTAAAACATGCCGTAAATGCTGTTGTCAGCAAGCGGGTGTATAGGCTTGAAAAATACGCAGTATAATTTGAGAGTAATAAACAGCGCAAATGAAATAAGGTCAAATACAAACGGACGGAACCGTCCCTGTGCATCTGCCTGTGTGCGGAAACCGTAACAGCACATATAGAGTATGGAGAGTATGGCAATCCAGTGCAGCATAAAGCCGGCATCTTCTCCTATCATCAAAGTCGCCAGTATGATATGTATGCATACTTCAATATATACAAAAGAGTAAAACATTCTGTAATTGCTTTTCTTAGCGATAAAAAAGCTGACTACGTAGATTAACAGGCTGACAACATTGACAGCCACCATAAAGTATACACCGGCATACAAAAACATTAGCAGAATGCACATATGGCAAAGTTCAAGCAAAACCGAACTGAACTGCAATATCTGTGCCGGTGAAAATTCATCTTTAGATTCGCCATTAGCGTAGGTTATGCACCATTTTATTAATTTCATAATCGTATCAGATTCCTTGTTTAGAAATTTTCTATATGTATTAATGTTGTCATTTCAGGGGAAATATCCCTATTATTTATAATATCACATTATCTGATAATTGACCATAAAAATATAGGGGCATAAGACATAAATACGGTTTGTTCTGAAAAAATTGTTTTATCCGGACGAATACGCTCTGAATTTTTTTATCTTGTCTGCAAATAACTGTATTTGTTTAACTGTATCAAGGCTTACAGGTTCCGTATTAATTGGAAATACTTTGCTGTAATAGCTCCCTTTTTCTGAATCTGATATGCGTTTAACCATAATCCCTGCTTTTATCATAACATCTTCAAGATTAGAAATATTGTATATTGGCACAATGTATTCCTCTAATGGGTGATTTTTAAATAAGCTTTTTGTCATATATTTCTCTTTCATTTTTTCAGAACAGTCATCCATATCCATAATGATAAATAGTTTAAAATTGTTTAACTTTTTTCTCTTTTTATCATACTCGACTAAATATTCGTTAGCGAATGCGTTCAATGACCTAAATTGCTTTTTATTTAAATAATCTTTCAGTCCATTTATCTGTATGCTGCTTTTTCCTTTATTTTCAGCTATTATTTTTACAGGTAAATGAAGATTTGTGTATATATAGCGCGCAATATGAAATTCGAATTTTCCATGAACAATTACCGCTGCCTTTGTATAATTCAATGAATTTGAGGACATTATTGTACATCCCCCTCTTCATTTGCTTCATCGCCTCTTAACTCATTTAAAATCAGATCATAATCCAAGGTATCAACCACAGGTATTCCGCCAAACAAACCCTTTAAATACATTATTCTAGGATTGTTAGTTCCTTGAATCCTTGGATATTTGTCAAGGCATTTCACTTCTTTATTTCCCTGATAATCCACATTAATTAAATATGCTGATTTTATATCAATGCTTTCCAGCATATAGGTATTGTGAGTTGTAATTATTAATTGTCCGGATATGTCTTCTATCATAGACTCTAAAATGGTTTTAAGTAATAAATCATGAATTCCGTTATCTATTTCGTCATATACAACTGTTATTCCGCAAAACACGCCCAGCAAAGAACGAATAATATCAAGGATATGCTGTGTACCGGTAGATTCATTTTCAAATCCGATTGTTCTTATTTCCCCACCTATCATTTTTTTTACAAAAAGTTTATATGAAATTTCATTTCCCTTATAAACCCGCTCATAAAAAACATCTTTTATATCAGCATACGCTTGCGTAAAAAAGTCTCTTAAAATGCGCTCCGATCGATCCAAATTGGTTTCATATGAATTTTTTATTTTTCCAATATCCAGCCTGAGCAAAATATTATTCGGTTTCTCCGCTTCAACCTCCATGCCGGAATAAGAGGTTTTCTTGTAATGCACGCTTATTTCTTGCAAAATGTCCAACACTTCCAGAACATATTTTGAATAATTATCATTTATATATTGCTCATTTTTTTCTTTTCTTTCTTTATTAAGTATACTTAATAGGGAATGTTTTCCCCAATACTTTTGTATTTCATTATAGATTTCTTCTTCAACCTTTTTATTATTGAATAACTTATTGGATAGTATTGGCACTATTTTTTCATTTTCGTTTTTTATTTCAAATAATGTTCCTCTTTGCTTGCCTGTAAAATAATATAACTTCTCATATGAAAATTTTTCGGCAAACCCCAAAATATAATAGCCTTCATGATCACCAATTTTGAAGCCATATTCAATTCGAGTCTCATCATCACAACCTATCATTCTGCAGCTGTCTGTAAATTTCAATATATCGGTTCCGCCTATAACCATTTCCAATATCTCTTTAGGCAATTCCTGCTTTAATGCTATTTCTTTTATTTTTTCCGCATTCATCAGCATTTCAAACGAATCTACGCTTCTTATTAGCAAATTTATACTATTAACGAAATTAGATTTTCCGCTTCCATTTTCACCGTAAATTGCAACAAATTTTTTTGCTCCTTTACTTCCGTTTTTCAAGTCAAACAGCACATTTTTAAACGACATAAAGTTTTTCAGTTTAATGTATGTGAACATCATTGCCACCTCCATAACAATAATAGCTCCTTTTATTATTTTTTGTCAATAACATATTTAATTTTGATATTTTTTATATCATTTTATTCAAACTTTTTACTTTTATACATGAAAATATCCAAAAACTAACGCTTAATTATTTGCGGCATACCTATGGAACAATTTAGCCGCCTTAAATACACCAGAATATCTATTATGTAATCAAATGGGGCGCAAAAGCTAAATTGATTGCCAATAGTACAAAATGTTATTTACAAGCCTTACAAAGAGGAAACAAAAGTTGCCATCAATAAACTGGATTCTTACATAGTGGAAAGTATAAAGAAGCAATACAAAAATAGGCAGCGGCATTATAGAAATAAAAAATGATATGCTCCCTTTCAGGTAGACAAGCGAAATAATAAAAGCTTGTTTGTCTGGAAGGGAGCATTTTATTGAGAAGAACAAAGTTTGAACCTGATGTCATGATCAACGCCGTACAGGAGTATCTGGAAGGGCAGACATCACAGCAGGCCATTGCAAAGCGATTAGGGATTACACGGTCAA
>CANRBP010000011.1 GCA_947628875.1 uncultured Lachnospira sp. | reverse complement strand
GTTTGTAAACAGCCTGGTGTATGCAGGAGTTGCTGTTACGGGCGCTATATCAGCGCTTTCCAATGGCATAAGCATAGGGCAGCTGACGAGTTTTTTAAGCTATGCGAATCAGTATACAAAGCCATTCAATGAAATTTCCGGGGTCGTAACTGAACTGCAGAACGCGCTTGCATGTGCGGCAAGGATTTTTGAGCTGATTGAGGAGGAACCGGAGACGCCGGAGCCGGCTGACGCAAAGCAGATAGCGGATGCAAAGGGGATTGTCAGCCTTGAAAATGTATATTTTTCTTATATGCCGGAGCAAAAGCTGATAGAAGACTTTAACCTGCATGTACAAAAAGGGCAGAGGATTGCCATTGTGGGGCCGACAGGCTGCGGAAAAACAACAATCATCAATCTGCTCATGCGTTTTTATGATACGTGCAGCGGACATATTGATTTAGATGGCACAGATATACGGGAATTGACCAGATCATCTCTGAGAAGCAGCTATGGCATGGTTTTGCAGGAAACATGGCTAAGGAGCGGTACTGTGCGTGAAAATATAATGATGGGCAGGCCGGATGCGTCAGAGGAGGAAGTCATTGAAGCTGCAAAGGCCGCTTATGCGCATAATTTTATAAGGCGGCTGCCGGACGGTTACGATACGGTTATCGGAGAAGATGGCGGAAACCTGTCACAGGGGCAGAAACAGCTTTTGTGCATTGCGAGGGTTATGCTGTGCCGGCCGCCGGTGCTGATACTTGATGAAGCGACATCATCTATTGATACGCGTACCGAAATGAAAATACAGAATGCGTTTGAAAAGCTGATGGCCGGCAGAACGAGTTTTATTGTTGCGCACCGCCTGTCAACCATACAGAATGCAGACATGATTCTGGTAATGCAGAACGGCAGGGTAATTGAACAGGGTAAGCATGATGAGCTGCTTGCATATGGCGGCTTTTATAAAAAGCTGTATGAGAGCCAGTTTGCAGATCCGTCTGTGCAGGGCGCATAAAGAGGCGGCTGGCAGGAGAGGAGGAGACATGTCACCTTATATTATAGAGGCGGAAAATATAACAAAGAGGTACGGTAAAAGGCTGGTTTTAGACGGCGTTACCTTTCAGGTATCTGCCGGCGAGTGCGTGGGCATTGTCGGCGCGAACGGCTGCGGCAAATCCACGCTTCTTGGAATCCTTTCCGGAAGCCATCGCATGACTGCCGGAAGGCTGAGTTATGCAGGAGTTGACCCACAGCGCCATACAAGGCGGTTTTCGGAAATGATCGGGTATGTGCCGCAGGAAAATCCGCTGATGCCCCAGCTTAGCGTGCTGGACAATTTAAAATTCTGGTATTGCGGAAGCGGCAGGAACTTAAAGCAGGATCTGGCGTCAGGAGCACCGGCGGCATTCGGGCTGGCTGCTTATGCCGACATGCGGGTGGATAGGCTTTCGGGCGGCATGAAAAAGCGCCTTAGCATTGCATGCGCGCTCGCAAAAAATCCGCCTGTGCTTATTATGGATGAACCTGGAGCTTCGCTTGATCTTGTCTGCAAGGAGGATATCAGGAATTATCTCAGGCAGTATCTTGGCATGGGAGGGACAGTGCTTATTACAAGCCATGAGGAGCCGGAGCTTGCGCTGTGCAGCAGGCTTCTTCTGCTGAAGAACGGAAAAATGATGCAGATACAGGAAAAACTGACAAGCGAAGCACTGCTGCGTATCATCAGGCAGTAAAGGGCGGTGATAATGTGAAAAATAAATTTTTTATGCTCTTTGTTCTTCAGTTAAAAACAGCGTTTGGGGAGCTGCCCAAAATATTTTTGGGAACGGCCGTATTTTCTCTGCTCCTGTTCTTTTTTGCAGCAGGCGCAACGGCGGCAGGCAGCAGAAACAAAGAACACCAAAAGATGCAAGTCGCTGTGGTACTGCCGTCAGATAACATAAGCGAGGAAGTGCGCGAGGAAAATGTTTACATACGGGCCGCGTTTGATTTCCTGCAGGGAATTGAGACTGTGAGTTCCGTGTGCAGTTTCGCGTATGAGGAATATGAGCAGGCGCTGGACGGACTGTCCTCAGGCTTTTATACGGCTGTTATAGTTGTTCCGCAGCGCTTTATCAGCGGAATTTTGAACGGCGAAAATATTCCTGCAAGGATTATTTTTGAGAAAGGCGGCGTCAATACGACTTCTGCTATTTTCCGTGATATGCTGCGCGCGGGCGCTTCGGATCTGAGCACGGCGCAGGCTGGCATATATGCGGTGGAAAATGTCTGCCGCCAGCTGCCCGGCGCAGGCAGCGCTGTGGCGGAGGCGGATGCATACCTGAATGGAGCTTATTTTGCATATGCGCTTGACAGGAATGTTTATTTTAAAGTGATGCCTTTATCAGAGGCGGACGGACTGACAACCGTACAGTTTTATGCGGCAACAGGCATTGTGCTGCTGTTCATTCTTGGAGGCGTTACATGCGTGGAGCTGCTGCGCGCTGATCCGCCGGTGCTGGCGGCGGCGCTGAAAAGGAGCGGAATTGTGAGCGGACTGAACCATATTTTTAAAGTGGCCGCCGTGACAGCTGTTTTTTTCTGCCTGTTCGGCGTGGCGTTTATACTGGCCGCGCTGGCAGGAATACGCTATCCGCAGGTTCGTGCCGTGTTTGAACCGGGCAATATCTTAATTGGACTGGCAGGCCTGTTTGTTTTGCTGGCGGCGGTCTTATCTATGGCCGGATTGGTTTACAAATTTGCAGGCAAAGCGCTGTCGGGATTGCTTCTGCTTTTTCTGCTCTCTGTTGTCATGATGTTCGCATCGGGTTGTTTTGTTCCTTCCTCGATGCTTCCGCCTGTTGTGGCGCAGCTTGGCCAATATCTGCCAACAGCCTGGTTTTTTAAGCTTTGCTCGCAGATGATGTCAGGGAATGTTGAAATGATGTCCATTGCGGCAAATGGCTGTTATGCCGTAATATTCTGCGCAGCCGCAGCGGCGGCGGATTATGTGAGGGAAAGGGGGTAAAGCTGCATGAAGCGCATAATTTTATGGTTATGGCTGCTTATAAAGAGGCAGCTAAAAACTCCGGCCATGCTGCTGTTTTTGTTTGGGATGCCGCTGGCATGCCTGGCCATAGAGGCCGTTCCGTCCATGAAAGAGCAGGGGACGCCGAAAATCGGCCTTGTCGTGCAAAAAGAAGATCCGGTGGCAAGAAAGACGGCAGACAGGCTTGTGAATGGAAGCTATTCGGTTGCATTTTATGAAGCGGAAGATGAGGCGGCGCTGAGATCGGATATTATTTCAGGAAAGGCGCAGCACGGCTATATTTTTTCGGCAGGACTCCAGCAAAAGCTGGATGCGCGCGCCTTCAGCGCAAGCATAATCCTGGTTCGCCAGAATTCAAATTTTCTTGCTTATATGACGAATGAAATTGTTTTTTCGGAGATGTTTTGCGTGTACGGGGCGGATATCGCGCTAAATTATGTAGGGCAGAGCAGCCTGTTTGCTCAGATGCGTCCGCAGGCTCTTCAAATGGTTGAAAAGCAGTATGAAGAATATGGGAACAGCAAAAAAACGTTTTATCTGGATTTTGAAATGCTTGACCAAAACGGCGGAACGGTTCAGATGGAAACAGCTCCGACCGTTTTTCCAATCAGGGGCGTGCTGGCGGTTCTGGTGATGCTGGCTGGACTTTACGGCGGCGTATGGTGGTGCTCCGACAGGCAGGCTGGAATGTTTCTGTCAATGGGCATGCGTTACAGGTATGTAAGCCGCGTGCTATACATTCTTGTGCCAACGGTTCTTTTTGCGCTTTCGGCAGAGCTTACGATGGCGCTGACGCACACGGCAGTATTTCCTTATGAGCTTGCTGAAATGGGCGCGTATATCCTGGAAATACTTGTGTTTGTGCTGGTGCTGACGCTGCTGCTTCCTGACAGCAGGCTGCTGATCTCGCTGATTCCGGTGCTTGCTGCTGCAAGCCTGATACTGTGCCCGGTCTTTATAAATGTGGCGTCCGCAATACCGGCTGCGGATCATCTGAGCAGGCTGCTGGTGCCATATTATTATCTGCGCTAGGCGGGCGCATTTCAGCGGGCCGGATAATAAAATGCAAAAAGATATATATAAAACAGGAATTATTCTTGTAGAAAGTGGTATATTTGTGATATACTAGCAACAGTGGATAAGTCCACGAATACATGGGACTGATAGGAGAAGAGTATGGACAAAAAAAAGAAGAGGAGCTTGATTAGCTCAATTATGCTGCTCTGTTCGCTTGTTGTTGTTGCAACGGCATCTGCTGTTGGATTTAACGGCTTGATGTCTGTCAAATCTATGGCGACTAGGGCGTACAACATTTATGAAAAGGCCGTGTATGAAGGGTACGATGCTGAGATCAAGTCACAGGTACAGGCGACTATCGCTATCCTGCAGGGTGAGTATGACAATGTAAAGGCAGGCCTTAAAACAGAGGAACAAGCTAAAAATGACGCGAAAGAGACAATACGCGTCATGAGGTATCGCGATGACCAGAGCGGTTATTTCTGGATCGATGATACGAACTACATACTGGTCATGCACCCGGTTCTTGTTCAGAACGAAGGAACGAACCGCAAGGATCTTCAGGATCCGAATGGCGTCATGATAGTCCAGGAGATTTTAAAGACATGTCAGTCACCTGAGAAGGGTGGGTTTAACGAATTTTATTTCACCAAGGCAGACGGTGTAACAGTGGCGCCTAAAAGGGCTTACTCGCAGATTTTTGAGCCTTGGGGATGGATGGTTTCCACAGGCAACTATATTGACGATATGCAAGCCGATATGGGTGAGATTAAGGGAGCGCTTGATGATTCCTATAATTCCATGCTGATGCGTATCGATTTGGTGTTTATCTTTACGATAGCAGTCACATTGGTAATAGCATATTTTGTCGGCATCAGGCTTGTAAAGCCTTTAAAGGATATCCAGAACTTTGCCGGAATCATGTCGGAGGGCGATCTGACTACGACAGTTAATATAAAGAATAATAATGAGATAGGCAGGACGGCCGATGCGCTTCTGGTCGCACAGAAGAATATGCGTGATCTGCTTGAAGCGATCGTAGATGTGGCGCATAACCTCAACATTGCGCTTGAGAATTTTGACCAGAGCTTCAACAATATGAGGACGTCTATCGGAGATGTGACAACAGCAGTTGATTCCATTGCCAACAACATTACAGACCAGGCGTCATCAACAAATGATGCGTCCGGCGAGGTGAAAGTGATCGCTGAAAAGATTGGCAAGACCGGCGCGGAAGTTGCAGCGTTAAATGAGAATGCTGATTCGATGCGCAAGCTCAGTACAAGCGCAATGGACGCTCTCAACGAGCTGGTTGAGATAAGCAACAATACAAAAGAGAACATTGATATCATGCAGGAGCAGACAGAGACGACTAATGACTCAGTAAAGCAGATTACAATGGCTGCCGAGCTGATCACGGAGATTTCCGAGCAGACCAGCCTGCTTGCGCTTAACGCCAATATTGAGGCTGCCAGGGCAGGAGAATCAGGCAAAGGTTTTGCCGTAGTCGCAGATGAGATAGGAAAGCTTGCACAGCAGTCTGCTAATTCTGTTGAGGAGATTAAGGCAGTATTGAGCAACCTGTCAGATAATTCCCTGCGTTCGATAGAGATCATGCAGGAAATAAATCATTCAGTTGACACTCAGGTCGGTTCTCTGTCTGATACAAAGAATATCTTCAACAAGCTGTACAGCGAACTTGATAACTGCGTAAATTCAGTACAGACTATTGACATGATGACGAATGATATTGACAGGCAGCGCGAAGGCGTAACACAGGCATTGTCTGTGCTTAACAACCTCGCGCAGGACAATGCGGCAGTGACGGAGGAGACGTCCGCAATGTCAGCAGAACTTTCTGGCGCAGTCAATGATGCAAGCAAGGTTATCGGCGATCTTGAAAGCAAGATGCAGATGCTTTTGGATGATGTTGCAAAATTTAAGATCCAGTAGTGATTAAACAGGATAAAATACAGCTAAGGGACTGTAGCAATAAGGATTAAGCATGCAGGGCAGGCATTATGTTCAAATCAAACGATGCCTGTCCTGCGCATATATCCTTTAGTGCGGCAGTCCCTTAAACAATGGTTTTAAAGCGATAGGTGATTAGTATGATTTCTGGCAACATGAGAGTATTGATCGCAGATGTCCGATGCCTGTCCGATGAAGGTTTGTACAGCAGAGCGTGTGCGCTTGTTGATGAGAAACGCAGACAGCAGGCGGAGCGTATGCATGGGGAGGCAGACCGGCGCCGCTGTATCGGAGCCGGCATTTTGCTTAATGCTGCGCTCCGCGCACATGCAGCGCAGGAGGCGCCTGGATTTTCCTGCTGCGATCTGGTAAAGGCAGTGAAATATTATGATGAGCGGCTTAATTATCCTGTAGCGCATATGCCAGGCGGAAAGCCTTATTTTGAAGGGCGCACGGATCTGTATTTTAATCTGTCGCATTCAGGGGATTATGCGGCCTGCGTGCTGGCGGATCGTCCTGCTGGCATTGATATTGAGGGAAAAAGAAATGTGAGCGGCAGCCTTGCAAAGCGTTTTTATTCAGAGGCGGAGTGCGCATGGATAAAGCAGGGCAATGATAAGGAAGAACAGGAAACGCGTTTTTTCAGGCTGTGGACGCTTAAGGAAGCCTATGGGAAAGTGACAGGGGAAGGACTTGCGTCAAGCCTGAAATCGGCTTATTTTGCGCCTGATGATAATAAAAAGCAGGGAGATGGTACAGAGGAGGAAAAACTCATGTTTTGCGATGCCGGCCAGGCAGGCAGGTATGACGTCCTGGAATGGCAGCGGGACGGATACCGGATAGCGGCAGCCTGCCAGAAACCCGGCATTGCAAAAGATGGTTTATTATGAATGTTTTTCCTGATAGTCCAATGCGGCTGTGATAAAACCCTTAAAGAGCGGGTGAGGCCGGTTTGGACGGGATTTTAACTCAGGGTGAGCCTGCGTTGCGACAAACCATGGATGATCGTCTATCTCAATCATTTCTATGATCCTTCCGTCCGGAGAGATTCCGGAAAGCCTCATGCCATGCTCCGTAAGCACATTGCGGTAATCGTTGTTTACTTCATAGCGGTGGCGGTGGCGTTCATGAATAATCTCCTCGCCGTAAACCTCATAGGCGCGGCTTTCCTTGTCAAGCACGCAAGGGTATGAGCCGAGGCGGAGAGTGCCGCCGATATCGTCAATGCCCTCCTGATCCGGCATCAGATGTATGATCGGATGTGTCGTGTTTGGCTTTAATTCAATGCTGTGCACATCATCATATCCGATAACATCACGGGCAAACTCGACAATCGCCAGCTGCATTCCAAGGCAGAGCCCAAGAAACGGAATCTTATTTTCACGTGCATAGCGGATAGCCTGAATTTTGCCTTCGATGCCGCGGTCGCCGAAACCGCCGGGAACGAGTATGCCGGAAATGTCACTCAGATATTCGGCTGCATTTTCGGCAGTTACCTGTTCTGAATCGACCCATTTGATATTTACATCTGTGGAATTAAATACGCCGCCGTGTTTTAGAGCCTCCACAACGCTGATGTATGCATCGTGGAGCTGTATATACTTGCCGACAAGAGCTATATTAACCTTTTTCGTAGGATTTTTCCATGCCTTGCACATAGCGCGCCATTCATCTAAATCAGGTTCCGGGCATTCAAGATGAAGGCACTCGCATGCAACCTGAGCCAGATGTTCTTCCTCCATCGCCAGCGGCACATCATAGAGTATCTCAACGTCAAGATTCTGCAGCACATGCGACTTTGGCACGTTGCAGAAAAGCGCAATCTTTTCTTTTATGCCGGCTTCAAGAGGAAGCTCCGTGCGGCATACGAGGATATCCGGCTGGATTCCCATGCCCTGCAGTTCCTTGACGCTTGCCTGCGTCGGCTTGGTTTTCATCTCGCCGGAAGCCTTGAGGTAAGGAATCAGCGTGACATGGATCAAAATAGCGTTTTCATGGCCTACTTCGTGCTGGAATTGGCGTATGGCCTCCAAAAAAGGCTGGCTTTCAATGTCGCCAACAGTGCCGCCAACCTCGATAATGGCGATTTTAGTGAATTTAGTAGAAAAATCGCGGTAAAAACGGGTTTTGATCTCATTGGTGATATGAGGTATAACCTGTACGGTTCCGCCGCCAAAGTCGCCGCGGCGTTCTTTCTGCAGAACTGTCCAGTAAACCTTTCCGGTAGTTACATTGGAGTTCTTATTCAGGCTTTCATCAATAAAACGCTCATAGTGTCCAAGATCCAGGTCGGTCTCAGCGCCATCGTCCGTTACAAAGACTTCACCGTGCTGAATCGGGTTCATGGTGCCTGGATCAATATTGATATAGGGGTCAAATTTCTGCATTGTCACTGAAAATCCGCGTGCTTTCAACAGACGCCCAAGAGAAGCAGCAGTGATTCCTTTGCCAAGGCCAGAAACAACACCGCCTGTCACAAATACGTATTTTACGGGCATGATTTCCTCCATTCTGCCAATAGTGGCCGCTATAAGTAAATACGCATAAAAAATAAATATCCGGCAGCTTATGTCCTGCTACCGGCATAAATTTTCTGCATGGATAATAGTATTATACAATGTGCGTTTGCGGATTTCCACTTTTTTTTTAAAAAAAGCATTTATAAATGTAACATAAAGGGAAAACTGCAATTATTAAGATACTATAAATAAGCTAAAAATAGCGATTTTTTATTGATTTATAAAAAACAAATCTATATAATGTTACTGGAGTTAAGAAAACTCACATTAAAGGAAATGGGGAACATATGGGAAATCAGTATAATAACAATAATCCTTATAACAATAATAATCGCGGCAACGGCTCTTATAACAATAATAACCGCGGCAATAGTCCTTATGACAATAACCGCGGAGGCGGCCGCAATGGGAACAGGAATAATAAGAATACCAGCAATTTTGGAACTATTGCAGCGATTGTGATTGCAGTTGTAGTTACTTTTTTCGGCATTACGCTGCTGCAGGGCATGTTAAGGGACGCAACTTACCGTGAAGTTACCTACTCAGAATTTCTGGATATGGTTGAGGAAGGGAAGGTTGCAGAGGTTCAGTTTGATTCAGACCGTATCGTAATCAGGCCTGTGGAAGATGAAAGCAGCCAGCAAAGCGGCTGGGGACGCTTGAAGTATACCTACTATACAGGCTATGTGAATGACGATGGGCTGATAGAGCTTTTAAAGGCTAATCCGGACATTAAGATTAATGGTTATATTCCGGATTCAAGCGCCTCTATTATAAATATGTTTCTGGGATACATTCTGCCGATTATCCTTATGGTTGTAGCATTTACGCTGATTTACCGCAAGGTTTCCAAAGGCGGCGGCATGATGGGCGGCATGGGTGTCGGCAAGAGCACGGCCAAGGTATATGTCCAGAAAAAGACAGGCGTGACATTCAGAGATGTGGCAGGCCAGGAGGAAGCAAAGGAATCGCTGACAGAGATAGTTGACTTTTTGCATAACCCTGCCAAATATGCGAGCATAGGCGCTAAACTTCCAAAGGGCGCACTGCTTGTAGGACCTCCGGGAACAGGCAAGACGCTGCTGGCAAAGGCTGTTGCAGGCGAGGCAAATGTTCCGTTCTTTTCGCTGGCAGGTTCGGATTTTGTTGAGATGTTTGTCGGCGTGGGCGCTTCACGCGTGCGCGATCTGTTTAAAGAAGCTCAGAAACAGGCGCCTTGCATCATATTCATTGATGAGATCGATGCCATTGGAAAGAGCAGGGATTCGCGCTACGGCGGCGGAAATGACGAGCGCGAGCAGACATTGAACCAGCTTCTGGCTGAGATGGATGGGTTTGATTCGTCAAAAGGCTTATTTATCCTTGCAGCGACAAACCGTCCGGAGGTTCTGGATAAGGCGCTGCTCAGGCCGGGACGTTTTGACCGCAGGATTATCGTGGATAAGCCGGATTTAAAGGGACGCGTTGATACATTAAAGGTTCATTCCAAAGATGTGCTGATGGATGACACGGTTGATCTTGAGGCCATTGGACTTGCGACAAGCGGTGCCGTAGGATCGGATCTTGCAAACATGATAAACGAAGCTGCGATTGCAGCGGTCAAGGACGGAAGGAAGGTCGTTTCACAGAAAGATCTGTTTGAGGCGGTCGAAGTTGTTATAGCAGGAAAGGAAAAGAAAGACCGCATACTGAGCCGTGAGGAAAAGCGCACGGTTGCTTACCATGAGGTTGGGCACGCGCTGATTACGGCGCTGAAAAAGGACGCTGAACCGGTTCAGAAGATTACGATTGTGCCAAGGACTATGGGTTCTTTGGGATACGTAATGCAGGTGCCGGAGGAAGAAAAGTACCTGATGACAAAAGATGAACTGATTGCGCGGCTTGTAACGCTGCTGGGAGGACGCGCTGCGGAGGAGATCGTTTTTGATACCATCACGACAGGCGCTTCTAACGATATTGAGAAAGCAACGCAGGTTGCGCGCGCGATGATCACTCAGTACGGCATGTCCGAGAAATTCGGCCTGATGAGCCTGGAAACGGTTGAGAGCAAGTATCTTGACGGCACTGCTCGTCTGAATTGTTCTGATGAGACGGCTGCGATGATAGATGATGAAGTGAAAGAGCTTCTGAAGCACTGTTATGAGGAGGCTAAAAAGCTTCTTACAGAAAACAGGGACGTGCTTGATGAAATTGCAAAGTACCTGTATGAAGAAGAAACTATAACAGGCAAGGAATTTATGAAGATATTCCGGCGTGTAAAGGGACTGCCTGAGCCTGTTGATACTACAGGCATGAGCAAGTCCGAAAAAGTTGCCGAGAGCGTGACGTTCAGCGAAGACGGCAGCTATGCTTCAACAGTAAGAGGGCCGGCAGATGATTTTTGGGATAATCTCAAAAAGAAGCGCGAGGATTCTAATGACGCTCAGGAGGCCGGAGAAGACGGCAAAAATCCGGAAGCGAAGCATGATGAGGCATAAGGAAAACAATCAGACAGAATAAGGAGCCGCAGAAGCACTGTTTATTAGTGACGCTGCGCCTGATTTATGCTATAATGCACATGAAGTATAAGTTTAGGCGCGGAGGTGCAATTGAAGATGGAATTTACGCATTTGCATGTGCATACAGAATATTCATTGCTTGACGGCTCCAGCAAAATTAAAGAAATTACTGCCAGGGCGAAGGAATTGGGCATGGACAGCCTGGCCATTACAGATCATGGCGTCATGTATGGCGTCATTGATTTTTATAAGGCTGCTCGCGAGGCTGGTATCAAACCGATTCTGGGATGCGAAGTCTATGTGGCGCCGGGTTCCAGATTTGATAAAAATGCCGGGGATTCCGAGGAGCGGTATTATCATCTCGTTTTGCTTGCGGAAAATAACAGCGGTTATAATAATTTGATGAAAATTGTCTCAAAGGGTTTTACAGAAGGTTACTATTACAAGCCGCGTGTAGACTATGAGATATTAAAACAGTACCATGAGGGAATAATTGCGCTTAGCGCCTGTCTGGCCGGAGAAGTGCAGCGCTATCTTGCGCGCGGCATGTATGAGACGGGGTGTGAGGCGGCAAGGCGGTATGAAAATATTTTTGGCAAGGGCAATTTTTTCCTGGAACTGCAGGATCATGGCATTGCCGAGCAGCAGTATGTCAACCAGCAGCTTGTCCGCATGTCAGGGGAACTTGGCATAGAGCTTGTTGCGACTAATGATGTGCATTATACTTATGCTGATGACGCTGATGCGCATGATATACTGCTGTGCATACAGACAGGGAAAAAGCTTTCCGATGAGAACAGGATGCGCTATGAAGGCGGCCAGTACTATTTGAAGTCGCCGCAGGAGATGGAGGAGATATTCCCTTATGCGCCGCAGGCAATTGCAAATACGCACAAGATTGCCGGGCGGTGTCAGGTGGAAATTGAGTTCGGCGTCACCAAACTTCCTAAATTTGAGGTGCCTGACGGATATACTTCATGGACATATTTGAATTATTTGTGCTATGAAGGACTGAAAAAACGCTATCCGGAGCAGACTCAGGGACTTAATGCGCAGGATTTTGCGGAACTGGCCATGCAGAAGGAAGTGAGCGACCGCAGAGATGCGAAAATTGAACCGGCGGAGGATCCAAACAATATTTTCCAGCGGCTTGCCTATGAATTGTCAGTTATCCATACGATGGGGTATGTGGACTATTTCCTGATCGTCTGGGATTACATAAATTATGGAAGAATGCATGATATTCCGGTAGGGCCGGGCAGGGGGTCAGCGGCAGGCAGCCTGGTGTCTTACTGCCTGGGCATAACAGACCTGGATCCTATTGCGTATAGTTTGATTTTTGAGCGCTTCCTGAATCCGGAGAGGGTATCGATGCCGGATATTGACGTGGATTTCTGTTATGAGCGGCGGCAGGAGGTCATTGACTATGTTGTCGGAAAATACGGGAAAGACAGAGTTGTTCAGATCGTCACCTTCGGTACGATGGCGGCGCGCGCTGTCATAAAAGATGTCGGCCGTGTCATGGATATGCCTTATGCGCTTGTGGACAATATTGCGAAAATGGTGCCTCGCGCGCCTGGGATAACCATAGATAAGGCGATGCAGGAAAACCCGGATTTAAAGAATGCATACGAGCAAGATGAACAGATACGCGATCTGATAGATAAGGCAAAAAGGCTTGAGGGACTGCCGCGCCATGCATCAATGCATGCTGCTGGTGTCCTTATCAGCCAGAAAGCCGTTGACGAGTATGTTCCTTTGTCAATAGGTTCAGATGGTGCAGTTGTCGCTCAGTTTGATATGACAACGCTCGAGGAGCTTGGACTTTTGAAAATGGATTTTCTTGGACTTCGCACGCTGACTGTTATACGCGATGCGGAGCTGCTCGCCAGGAAAAAAAATCCGTCTTTTTACATAGATAAAATAGATTACAGCGATAAGGCTGTCTACGACCTTATTGGAACCGGCCGTTGCGATGGCATTTTCCAGCTTGAGAGCGCAGGCATGAAATCCTTCATGAAGGAGCTGAAACCTCAGAGCATAGAGGATCTGATTGCCGGCATTTCGCTTTACCGGCCGGGGCCAATGGATTTTATACCGCAGTATATTGCAGGCAAAAATGATCCTAAGGCTGTCACATATGACTGTCCTCAGCTCGAAGATATTTTAAAGCCGACTTACGGATGCATTGTATACCAGGAGCAGGTGATGCAGATCGTCCGGGAGCTGGCTGGATATTCACTGGGGCGCAGCGATCTTGTGCGGCGCGCCATGTCCAAAAAGAAAGTTTCCGTGATGGAAAAGGAACGCAGGAACTTTATCTTCGGCAACGAGGAGGAGGGCGTGCCGGGCTGCATCAAAAACGGCATTGACGAAAAAACTGCTGATAAGATATTCAGCAATATGACAGATTTTGCAAAGTATGCCTTTAATAAATCTCATGCCGCCTGCTATGCGATAGTGGCGTACCAGACGGCATTTCTCAAAACATATTATCCGACAGAATTTATGGCGGCTCTGATGACATCGGTGGTTGATAACACGGACAAGGTAGCCGGGTATATCTATGCCTGCAGGCAGATGAATATACAGATTCTTCCGCCAGATGTGAACCATTCCGGAATGGGATTCTCTGTTGAGGATAATGCGATCCGTTTTGGACTGACGGCGATTAAGGGATTGGGCAGGCCTACGATACAGGCGCTGCTTGAAGAAAGGGAGTCAGGCGGAGAGTACGCCTCAATGCAGAATTTTATCGGGCGCATGTTCAGGAATTTAAATAAAAGAACGGTAGAAAACATGATCAAATCCGGAGCGTTTGACACGTTTGGGAACAAACGGAGGCAGATGATGTATGTATATGCGCAGATGATGGACAACGAGATGCGCCAGGGAAAAGATGCCATCTCCGGGCAGATGTCGCTCTTTGATCTGGTTGGAGACGAAGATAAAACCTCTTTTGAGATACAGATGCCGGATATTTCGGAATTTACAAAAGAGGAAATGCTTAATTTTGAGCGTGAGGTTCTGGGCGTATATGTCAGCGGCCATCCGCTGGACGAGTATGCGGCAATGTGGAAGAAGCATATTTCTGCCGTGGCAACGGATTTTGAGATTGATGAAGAGAGCGGAGAGGCAAAGGTAAAAGACGGTTCAAAGCAGACGGTCGGAGGAATGGTGACGGGCAGGAGCATTAAAGTGACGCGGAATGGGCAGCAAATGGCATTCCTGACGCTGGAGGATCTGGTTGGCACTGTGGAGATCGTGATATTCCAGAGAGAATTTACCGCGAACCGCCATATTATAGAAAATACAGACAAGCTGTTTGTTACAGGCAGGGTGCGTGCGGCTGCTGATGAGAATGCAAAGCTTGTCTGCGAGCGTCTTGTGGCGTTTGACAGCATACCGAGGAAACTGTGGATACGTTTTCAGGATTGGCAGGCTTACCTGGACAATGTGCAGAAAATAGACTCATTGGCAGCAGGAGCGCCTGGAAATGACAGCGTGGTCATATACTGCACAAAGGAAAACAGCCGGACAGTGCTGCCGCCGGCAAAAAACGTGAAAGTAACGGCGGAACTGCTTGCGCAGCTTAGGATTATCTTTGGGGAGAAAAATGTTGAGGCTACGTAGGTGAAAAGACAGTCGGAAGACAACGCAAAACAAAATTCTAATGCATATTTTCAGTAAATATTTTTTGTTGAAATACAGAAATAAATGCGCTAAAATTAATCTACAGTTTTATCATGTTTAGAAAATGAGATTGAGGTTGCGCGGCAAGCGGCGCAGGAATGGAGATAAGTATGGCTAAAGAAATCAAAACAATAGGTGTATTGACCAGCGGCGGTGACGCGCCTGGCATGAACGCAGCAATACGTGCCGTTGTCAGGACAGCGCTGAATAAGGGCTTGAAGGTTAAGGGTATACAAAAAGGGTATAACGGCTTGATCAATGACGAAGTTATTGATATGGATAAACGCAGCGTGTCGGATATAATACATAAGGGCGGAACTATTTTATACACGGCCCGCTGCCTCGAATTTATGACGCCTGAGGGACAGAAAAAAGGCGCGCAGACATGCCATAAGCATGGTATTGACGGAATTGTGGTCGTTGGCGGCGATGGTTCTTTCCGCGGCGCGCAGAAGCTTGCGGAAAATGGCGTGAACACGATCGGCCTTCCGGGAACGATTGACCTGGATATTGCATGTACGGATTATACGATTGGCTTTGATACGGCTGTGAACACGGCAATGGAGGCTATTGACAAGATACGCGATACGTCCACATCGCATGAACGCTGCAGCATTATTGAAGTAATGGGAAGAAATGCAGGATATATTGCATTGTGGTGCGGCATAGCAAACGGCGCAGAAGATATCCTTCTTCCGGAGCGCTATGATAATGATGAGCAGACGCTTATCAACCATATTATTGAGAGCCGTAAAAAAGGAAAGAAACATCATTTGATAATCAATGCCGAGGGAATAGGGCACTCAAACGGCATGGCTCGCCGTATCGAGGCTGCGACAGGGATTGAGACGCGCGCAACGATACTGGGTTACATGCAGCGCGGCGGCTCGCCGACATGCATGGACAGAATGTATGCTTCTGTGATGGGTGCATATGCGGTCGATCTGCTGTGCGAAGGCAAGAGCAACCGCGTTGTTGCATATAAAGGCGGTAAATTTGTGGATTTTGACATTGATGAGGCGCTGGCAATGACAAAAGATATCAATGAGTATGAGTTTAATGTCAGCGCGCTGCTTTCAAAGTAAGAGCAGAAGCTTTGAACGATGGTTTTTGCCAAGATGTTACAAAATCAATAAAAAATACAGGCCGGTGTCTGCTGCGCCTGGTTGAGCGGTGCGCGGAAAATTCTGCTGCACCGCTTTATTATGAGCATAAAGTATGCTGCCATGCCGCATAAAAGCTTTGGCAGCGGAAATGATAGGGGAGGAAAAAGATGATAACAAGCACAGGAAGCAGTCAGGTCAAGCATGTCGTGCAGCTTCAGAAAAAAGCAAAATCAAGGAAAGAGGAAGGCCTTTATATTGTGGAGGGCATAAAGATGGTTTCAGAGGCGCCAAAGGAGATGACAGACAAAGTTTATGTGTCTGAAACATTTAGCGTGGAAAACAGGCAGCTCCTCCAAAAACTTCCGGCAGGCAGGGAACAAATAGAGATCGTGAGCGACAATGTGTTCCAGCGCATGTCGGATACACAGACGCCGCAGGGCATACTGGCCATAGTGCGTATGAAACAATATAAGCTGGCGGATATGCTGGAAGGCTGTCCGCTGCTGCTGTGCCTGGAAAATCTCCAGGATCCCGGAAATCTGGGGACAATACTCAGAATGGGGGAGGGAGCAGGCGTGACGGGCATTGTGATGAGCAGAAATACCGTGGATATTTATAACCCGAAGACAATCCGGTCAACTATGGGTTCGATTTACAGAGTGCCTTTCCTGTATGCTGATAATTTTGGGGACACGCTTAATGAGCTTCGCCAGGCAGGCGTTTCAGTTTACGCTGCGCACCCTTATGGCGGCGCGGACTATGCTGAGCAGTCATACACGCAGCCTGCGGCGCTTTTAATCGGAAATGAAGCAAACGGACTGACGCAGGAAGCGCTGGAAGCCGCCGATATGCGCATCTGCATACATATGGAAGGGAAAGTTGAATCTCTGAATGCGGCTGTTGCTGCCGCAGTGCTGTCATTTGAGGTTCTGCGCCAGCGGAAAATGATTAAAAAAATATAAAAAATTTTATTGAAATAGCTGCTAAAACAGCTGCAAATGCCCATTTTATGCGGTTTCGTAATGCATTTGACAAATAAGCGTAACTTTGCTACAATGCTTTTGTAACAAAATGTAACAAATACGTAACATTTTGTTAGGCATTTTGAAACAAATGCCGGAAAGGGAAATTTTTATGAGACTTAGAAGTAGCAGGGCGGCAATTTATGCAGGGGCGGCAGCAGTTGTTTTGATGATGCCAGTAGTACCGGCTATGGTTGGCGCGAAAACTACCTATGAGCAGCAGCAGAGTACGAAAGTCGAGGCAGTAGTGAAACAGGCATCTTATACAGAGAATGTTTTAGATCTTGTTGCATCGGATTATGTAAAGTACGAAGAAACCGATATGTATGCAGATATGGCGATTGCGATAGCGGATCCTTATGTTGAGGTATATGCCGGTGCGGACGGCACGTCTGAGGTCGTTGGCAGGCTTTATCAGAATGGCATTGCGAGCGTGACCGAGATGGGACTGGATTGGACCAGGATTGATTCCGGCAGCGTGAGCGGTTATGTAGAAACATGCGCCTTGTGCTTTGGCGAGGAGGCAGCTGATATTGGCAACGGCATTGCGGAGGTGACAGCAGAAATCACAGCTCAGGCGGCGCCGGTTTTTGCGTCAGCTGATGCGCAGGAAAGCATACAGGCTGTAGATGAGGGCGCTGTGTACAGTGCAGTCAGCAAATGTGACGGTTATGTTGCGATTATTGTAGATGGTGCAAAAGTCTATGTTTCAGCAGATGATATAACGCTCCATTATGGGTTGTCTGAGGGATATACAAATGAGGAAGCCATTGCTAAAGAGGAAGCCGAGGAGGCTGAGCGCATTGCAGCGGAGGAAGCCAGAAAGCAGGCGGAAGCGGAGGCGGCTGCCGCAGAAGCGGCTAGGATCCAGGCTGCAATGTCAAGCGTAGAGGTTTCCTATAACCCGACTATGGAGGTATCAGATGATGAGGTCTGGCTGCTTGCCTGCCTTATCGACTGGGAGGCCGGATGGGAGAGTTATGAAGGCAAACTTGCAGTGGCCAATGTAGTGCTGAACAGAGTGCGCAGTCCGTACTATGGAAACAGCATCGGCAGCGTGATTTATGCCAGAAGCCAGTTTTCCGGCGTTTCGGACGGAAGCGGCAATCCGAGCCAGCGGTTTGCAAGCCGCCTTGCCTCCGGACCAAGGACGCAGGAATGCATTGAAGCGGCGATGGAGGCGCTGTCCGGCGTGAACAATATCGGCAGCTACACATCTTTCCGCGCTCTGTACGCTGCCAATTATGCAGCTTATGTAAGTTATACGATAATAGGCAATCATTGCTTTTTCTAAAACGCGCAGAAGATGCACGGATAATTTTCAGATATTTTACAAGCTGCCATGCCGGCAAATGCTGGCATGGCACTTTTGGCTTGTATTCCTTGCTTATTTGCGATAGAATGAACTTTGTATTATTATATAAGCATTGGAAACGGAGGTTGCTATGGATTTAAAAAACCGTGATTTTCTGACGCTGAAAGATTTTTCGGCAGAAGAAATAGAATATTTGCTTGATTTATCGGCCATGCTCAAGGACAGGAAAAAGAAGGGAATTGCGGACAAGCCGCTGGCAGGCAAAAATGTTGCGCTGATTTTTGAAAAGACAAGCACGCGGACCCGCTGCTCGTTTGAGGTGGCGGCACACGACCTTGGCATGGGCGTGACATATTTGGATCCGCAGGGTTCGCAGATTGGAAAGAAAGAGAGCATTGCGGATACGGCGCGTGTCCTTTCCAGAATGTATGAAGGTATTGAGTACAGGGGATTTGCACAGTCAATCGTAGAGGAGCTGGCAAAATATTCTGATGTTCCCGTATGGAACGGTCTGACTAATGAGTACCATCCGACTCAGATGCTGGCGGACATGCTGACAATAAGGGAAAAACTTGGACGGTTAAAGGGCGTAAGCCTGGTTTATATGGGTGATGCCCGTTACAACATGGGCAATTCGCTTATGATCGCATGTTCAAAGCTGGGACTGCATTATACGGCATGTACGGCAAAGGAGTATTTCCCGAATGAGGAATTAGTTGTGCAGTGTAAAGAGTGGGCGAAAGAAAGCGGCGGTTCTGTTACTCTCACAGAGGACGTAAAGGCTGGCACAAGCGGCGCACAGGTTATATATACGGACGTATGGGTTTCCATGGGAGAGCCTGATGAGGTATGGGAAGAGCGGATCAGGACATTGTCGCCTTACCAGGTGAACCGCACTGTTATGGAAAATGCAGCGCCTGATGCAATATTTATGCACTGCCTTCCGGCCTTCCATGACCTGAAAACGACAATTGGCGCACAGATTCATGACAAGTTTGGCATTGATGAGATGGAAGTCACAGATGAAGTTTTTGAGTCAAGCCAGTCAGTTGTCTTTGATGAGGCTGAAAACAGGATGCATACTATTAAGGCGGTCATGGCGGCAACACTGGGCGCAGAATGGAGATAGACAGAAATGTATTATACGACAAGCGCCTCCTACAGAAGGGCGAGAATGATAATAGATTATGTGAATATTGCCCTGACAGGCGTTATCGGCGTGCTGTTTGTGCTGATAATGTTTTTGCGGAGTGACAGCGGCGTCATTTTTCCATTAATCTTTTTTGCAGGCGGAACCGTAAATTTCCTGCACTGCCTGAAAAGATTCATGGACAGGCGGCGGCTTGCAGGCGCAATCCTTGCAGCGGCAGCTCTGATATTGTACATAATGTCAGCGGCCTGCTGGGTGATAGCCGTTTAGGAGGCATAATGAAAGCAGAGGTTTTGAAAATTTTGAGAAATGCGCCGGGGTATGTGTCGGGGCAGTCTGTATGCAGCGCACTGGGCGTATCGAGGACTGCTGTGTGGAAGGCAGTCAGCCAGTTAAAGGAAGAAGGCTATGAGTTTGATGCGGTATCCAACAGAGGGTACCGCATTGTAAAGTATCCGGATATTGTCACGGAGGCGGAGATCATGAGCCGGCTTGATGAGGGAGATATTGTTGAGCATGTTGTCTATTTTGACAGTACGGATTCAACCAACAATCAGGCAAAGCTTTATGCTGAGAAAGGCGCCGCGCATGGAACGCTGTTTGTTGCAGGACAGCAGACGGCAGGCAGAGGAAGAAGAGGCAGGCAATGGGTAGCCGGACCGGACAGCGGAATCTTGATGACGCTTCTTCTGCGTCCGCAGATCGACCCGCCTGCCGCGTCTATGCTGACGCTCGTGGCAGCAATGGCAGTGGCGGAGGCTGTATCGGAGGAATGCATCGGCTCAGAGTGCAGGATTAAGTGGCCGAATGATATTGTTGCAGGCGGTAAAAAAATCTGCGGCATTCTGACAGAGATGAGCGCTGAAACGGATTGGGTAAATTATGTTGTTATCGGCATCGGAATTAATGTAAATACTCAGGATTTTCCCGAAGAAATCAGGCAGACTGCTTCGTCACTGCTGCTTGAGTACGGGCATCGCGTGGGGCGCAGCGGCATTATTGCATCATTTTCAAAGCATTTTACGAAGCATTACAATGATTTTATTAAAGAAACGAGTCTGGCCGGAATGGTGGACAGCTATAATGCAATCCTTGCCAATGCAGGCAGGGAAGTAAGGATTGAGGATCCTGCCGGAGGTTTTACGGGGCGTGCTATCGGAATTGACGAGACAGGCGCTTTAAAGGTTGACCGCGGAGATGGAATCATTTCTTCGGTTATTGCCGGTGAGGTTTCGGTGCGGGGGTTATACGGATATGTTTGATGAAGATATGGTATTGTGCGCTGCAAGCGCCTATGAAAAAAAATATTATCTTAATGAGGCATTTGCAAGGCTGCCGGAGGAGATAAAAGACGAACTGAAGATAATGTGCGTGCTTTTTACGGAGGAAGCAGGAGGAATTTTGATGCTGGCTTTTGAAGATGACGGCACGCTGGTTTTCAGGACGCAGGCTGAGGAGGGCGACTTGCTTTATGATGAGATTGCCTGCGGACTGCTGGTCAAGAAGCTGCAGTATGAAAAGCGGGAATTGCTGGAATCGCTGGAAATGTTTTACAGAGTATTTTATTTGGGTGAGGATGCAGAATGCTGATTGGAAATGTGGAGATAGAAAATCCTGTGTTTCTTGCACCGATGGCAGGCGTGACGGACATGGCTTTCCGGTGTTTGTGCAGGGAAATGGGATGCGGCATGATGTATACGGAGATGGTCAGCGCGAAGGCGATTTTGTACCGCAATAAAAATACTGAGGCGCTGCTGCGCACGGAACAGCAGGAAAAGCCGGTTGCAGTGCAGCTGTTTGGTTCGGATCCTTATGTGATGGCGGAAGCGGTAAAATATATGGAAAAGCATCGGTTTGATGTAATTGACGTAAATATGGGGTGTCCGGTGCCTAAGGTCGTCAACAACGGCGAAGGCAGCGCGCTGATGAAAAATCCGAAGCTGGTGGGTGAGATTGTTGAGGCGATGGCGAAAGCGACCAGCAGGCCGGTAACGGTCAAGATACGCGCCGGTTTTGACGGAGAGCATATAAATGCGCCTGAAATAGCGCATGTCATACAGGAGTCGGGCGGCGCGGCGGTTGCCGTGCATGGCAGAACCAGGCAGCAGTATTATTCAGGACAGGCTGACTGGCAGGTCATACGCAGGGTGAAGGAATGCGTTTCCATTCCGGTCATTGGCAACGGTGATGTTCAAAGCGGCGCCGATGCAGAGCGCCTGTTCAGAGAGAGCGGCTGTGATGCCGTGATGATCGGCAGGGCGGCGAGAGGAAATCCATGGATATTTTCCGAAGTTTCAGAATATCTTAAAGGGGGAAAGGCTGTCCGTCATGTTCCGTCTATTGCCGAGCGGCGTGAGATGATTCTGCGCCATGCCCGCATGCTGGCAGAAGAAAAGGGGGAGTATACGGCTGTGCGCGAGATGCGCAGGCATTTTGCCTGGTATACGGCAGGCATAAGAAATTCATCATCGCTCAGAGATGAGGTGAACCGCGTGGAAAGTTATGCAGGTCTTGAGGCGCTGGTCGGGAAACTCAGCGTATCGGTGTAGGTCGGGACTCAGCGTATCGGCAGATTGACAGAATATTTGGCTTGGTATATAATATTCTGACTGGTTTTATGCTGGATGTGATGTGGCAGAGAATATCATGATAAATCAAGGTGAAAGGTGATAATTAACATGGCAGAGAAACAGTTTCTTACAAAAAAAGGTTATGAAGAAAGAGTAGCTTTACTGGAGCATCTGAAAGTCGTCAGAAGAAAAGAGGTTGCCCAGAAACTCAAGGAAGCAAGAGAACAGGGCGATTTGTCCGAGAATGCGGAGTATGATGCGGCCAAGGACGAACAGAGGGATATTGAGCTCCAGATCACAGAGCTTGAAAATATTTTAAAAAATTCTGAAATTATCCAGGATAATGATAAGAGCAAGGATAAGGTAAAAATGGAGAGCGTTGTGAAGCTTCATGATATTGAGTATGACGAGGATATCGAGTATACGATAGTAGGCTCATCAGAAGCGGACAGCTTAAATAACAAAATTTCAAATGAATCACCGCTGGGAGCGGCACTTATCGGAAAAAAGGCAGGGGAGACGATTACGGTTGAAGCGCCGGCAGGGGAAATAGAATACAAGATTATTGCAGTGATAAACGATTAAGAAGGAGTGTAAATAAATTGGCTGAGAAGAATAACGCGCAGGCGCCGGACATGAATGAACAGATTAAAATACGTATGGACAAGCTCAAGGCTTTGCAGGAAAGCGGAAATGATCCGTTCATGATCGTCAAATATGACGTGACGCACCATACTCAGGATATTAAGGACAAATTTGATGATATGGAGGGCAAAGAGGTTTCTGTTGCAGGAAGGCTTATGCAGAAGCGTGTGATGGGCAAGGCTTCTTTTTGCAATGTTTCTGACCTGAAAGGCAATATCCAGCTTTATGTGTCGAGGGATTCGGTCGGAGATGAGCCTTATGCCGCTTTTAAAAAGTATGATATCGGTGATATGATCGGTGTTAAGGGTACAGTATTTAAAACGCAGAAGGGTGAGATTTCGCTGCATGTATCGGAAATCACCCTGCTTGCTAAGAGCCTGAGGGCGCTTCCGGAGAAGTATCACGGCTTAAAGGATACGGATCAGCGCTACAGGCAGAGGTATGTTGATCTGATTGTAAATCCGGACGTCAGGGATACGTTTGTAAAGCGTTCGCAGATTATAAAGGAAATACGCAATTTTCTTGATGCTCAGGGATTTATGGAGGTGGAGACGCCGATGCTGGTCGCCAATGCAGGAGGCGCGGCAGCGCGGCCTTTTCAGACGCATTACAATGCGCTTGATGAGGATATCAACCTGCGCATTTCTCTTGAATTGTACTTAAAACGCCTGATTGTAGGCGGCCTTGAACGGGTTTATGAGATTGGCAGGGTGTTCCGCAATGAAGGCGTAAGCACGCGGCACAATCCGGAATTTACATTGATGGAGCTCTATCAGGCATACACGGATTATTATGGCATGATGGATCTGGCTGAAAATATGTACAGGACAGTCTGCGAAAAGGTAAATGGTACTGCCAGGATTATGTATGGTGACGTTGAAGTTGATTTGTCCAAGCCGTTCGAGCGTATCACGATGCTTGATGCAGTCCGCAGGTATGCCGGGGTTGATTTCAGGGAAATAAAGACAGATGAGGAAGCCAAGGCGCTGGCGAAGGAGCATCATATTGAGTTTGAGGACAGGCATAAGAAGGGTGATATTTTAAGCATGTTTTTTGAAAAGTATGCAGAGGAGAATCTCATTCAGCCGACTTTTGTCATGGATCATCCGATTGAAATTTCGCCTTTGACAAAGAAGAAACCGGACGATCCGGATTATGTGGAGCGCTTTGAATTGTTTATCACAGGCCGCGAGATGGCAAATGCATATTCCGAGCTGAATGACCCGATCGACCAGCGCGCGCGCTTTGAGGCTCAGGAAGCGCTGCTGGCAGCCGGAGATGATGAAGCAAACCACACAGATGAGGATTTCCTGAATGCGCTTTCCTACGGCATGCCGCCAACCGGGGGCATTGGATTCGGCATAGACAGAATGGTCATGCTGCTGACAAATTCGGCGGCGATCAGGGACGTGCTGCTGTTCCCGACAATGAAGTCCTTACCGAACGACAAGTAAGAAAAACCCAGTGTTTATGCGGGTTTCGGGACTTTCAAA
>CANRBP010000010.1 GCA_947628875.1 uncultured Lachnospira sp. | reverse complement strand
TCTGCGGTTTTGGTTATGTAATTTCCCATTGCCGGAGCGTCGCCTATCTTAACCCAATTAAGCCCATTTTCTGCTTCCGTGATAAACGCTTCAATCGGACGAGGTGAGCCGCCACGCTCGATAATTACTGTGTCACGGAACTTACGCTGTTCCCAAGCTTCAGTAAACCCCTTGAAACGGATTTCCGGAACATTGGAGCCATTTTTCGGAAACATCTTTTCAAGCATTGACTTTTTAACATTCGTCAATTTGTCATACTTACGCTGATGAAGGGTGATAAGGTCATCAAGATTTTTGAAATATTCTCCAATCATCTTTTGTTCATCATAAGATGTTGGAATCTTAAATTCAAATGCATCTATATCTTTTGCTGATACATTAGGTTGAGCGCCAGCTTCTAAAACTGCATCTAACTGCTGCATAAAATACTGCGAACGGACGATAATAGAAACAAGACCATAGTCGCACTCTGATGTCGGAACGAAAAAGCCAACACGCTGATTTTGGTAGTATTTATCGGTATCTTTGCAATGTAAAATAGATACTTTTCCCGTCGTAGCACCTGACATTGCTAATAGAGCTGCGCCATTTGAAAGAAAATATGCAGTATCATTGTTTTGTTCGGGATAGTGAGCAAATTCCGCTCCTACACTTCCATCAGAAAGAATATTTGATATCCTGATTATAGGTATTCCGTCACTCGCATACTCATCACTTTTGAATGCAAAACCGCCTCTTAACGGAGCTATTTCTCCCAACTTACGCTGTTCCCAAGCGTCATCAAATCCCGCGAACCTTAACTGAGGTGTAGCTGTTTTCTTAGTCATTTTGCACACCTCCGAGTAGTTTATTGAACTCATTAAGTCCGAGCATATCAAATTCGCTGCCTTCGAGGTCGCAAAGCATTGCGGAAAGAGAGTTTTCTGTTTCCGTAATTTGATTTTCAATTTCCGCAAAGGTAGTCTCATATTTCTTGGCAAGAGCTTCAAGCTTTGAGACCAAATCGGCAACAATCCTGTCAGGCAACTGCATTAAATTGCTGATAAGCGGGGTGATCCATTTAAATTTGAGCAATTCTAGCACCTGTTCGTCTGACAGATTTTCAATGGTTTCTTTCGTTTTCTGCTCCAATAATGCGCTCTCGGTTTTTATAGCCGACTTCAAAGCCCTTTCTTCATTATTTAGCAAGGTGACTGCCTCTAATTTTTCTCTCGTTTCCGGTTCAATGCTATCCGATTTCAGAGCCTTCTTTATTTCTGCAAATACCCACGAATCCTCATTGATATAGTCGCCCTCTTTTTCTTCCTCTGAAAGAGCGTCAAGTATTTCCTCGTATTGTGACGCTATCTCCGACAGCCTGCTTTCTTTTTCTTTCAGCGTCTGTCTCTCGTCAGAAAGCAAGGTCTCACCAATCAGGTCAAAAGGAATAACGTGCCCTTTCCAACCCTCTTGTACTTCTTGTTCTACACTTCCCTTCTTTTTAACGGCCATATTGGGGTCAACAATTTTGGTTGCTGCAAAACCTTCGGTCTGTATGATTTCCAAATCGACTGAAATTTTTGTCCAGTCATCATCGAGCAGCTGATACGCTTCATATTTGTCTACAAGAGGGATATGAGCCATTCGCCGGAAGATATTTGAGGACAAGGCTTCTTCCGCCCTCTGAATGTTTATATCGTCCATCTTGGCTATCAATTCTTCAGAAAGATATTCATCAAAGCCGTCAAACGCTTGCACAAAGCTGTTTTCAAACGCTTCAACATCTGAACTTTCCTTGATAACCTTTTTAATATCGTTGGCAACAAGCCTGCAATATTCGGCGGAAGTATTCTCAAATAAAGCACTTCTCAAAGACGGAAATGCCTGCCAATAATCTTTCAAAAGGTCAATTTCTGAAATAGGCAGTCCTCCAAACATTGAGGCATAAATATCCCAAGACTCAGCGGCTTCCGATGAGTCAACATATCTTGGAATATTTAGATTATAGTCATTCTCTCTTATCTCATCACGGCTGACAACACGAGAAAACTTATCGACATCTTCTCTGCGAATAACTACATCTACTATCTTTTTAATATCGGACGCCCGAAGCTTATTGTTTTTGCCTTCTTTGATAAAGTCTTTGGAAGCGTCAATTATAAGGACATCGTTATTCTGCCTTTTTTGTTTTAACACCATTATAATTGTAGGAATACCTGTTCCGTAAAAAATATTTGCCGGCAGTCCTATAATCGTGTCAATCTTATTTTTTTCAATTAAGTTCTTGCGGATTTCACCTTCTTCACCACCACGGAACAATACGCCGTGGGGAAGAACAATGGTCATAATCCCATCGGGTTTCAGGTGATAAAGGTCGTGAAGCAAAAATGCGTAATCGGCTTTCCCCTTTGGAGCAAGACCATATCCGGCATAACGAGGATCAGTTTCTTTATCCTGCGGGTTCCACGCCTGTGAATATGGCGGATTGGATACAACAGCGTCCACATAAAGCGGATTGTATGTTCCAATCGGATCGTTTTCATCGAAATACGGCCAGTCGTCCTCCAATGTATCACCGTTTCTTGTCACGATATTATCCGCTTCAATACCACGCATAACCAAGTTCATACGTGTTAAATTGTAAGTATTCTGCTTTAATTCCTGAGCGTAGTATTTTACTTTGTTTTCGCCTTCAATATATTTGGAAGCACTTTTGCCGATATTAATCAACAATGAACCCGAACCGCTTGTCGGGTCGAAAATTTCAATTTTATCCCTGTCTTTCAGGTGGTTCGCTACGATTTCAGACATTAACAGGGAAACCTCGTGAGGCGTATAAAACTCACCCGCTTTCTTTCCGGCATTTGCCGCAAATCTCTCAATGAGGTACTCATATATAAATCCGAGAACATCATAGCCTTGCTTTGCATCCATTGGAATATCTTTAATGAGTTGAATAAGGTCACTGATAGACTTTGACTGCGAAGTGGCACTATCCCCCAGCTTTGACAATCCTGTTTGAAGCGTGTCAAAAACTCCCTCGAACACTTTTTTGTGCGTGGGATTTATTAAACGGCTAAACGCAGAAAGGGCATCTCTGACATCCTGAACGCTGAAATCTCTGCCCTTTACAAGCCAAGTTGAAAACAGGTTCTCATACGAAATAAAGTAGCCTAAGTTCTTCTGTATACTCTCAACCGTCTCGGTATCTTCTTCCTTCAATTCGGGAAGATATTCTTCAGTCCAATCATTTTCCTTGAGATATTTGACTTCTTTTTCGGAAAGGAACTTATAAAATATAAATCCTAATATGTAATCCTTATATTCATTCGCTTCGATTTTGGAGCGCATTTTGTTTGCTGATTCCCAAATCTTGGCGGCTAACTGTTGTTTATTCATATAACCTCCGACCTATAATTTGAATATAGATATTTTAATGAATTGCCAGTCCGATAAACCGGATTATTATTCTTTATCCGGCAAGAAATCGACAATATATTGTATCCACGATGGCTGTTTCCAGGCTGCCGCGCCATAAATCCGGCAGCCTGTTTTATATTTTATATATTAAAGTCCTCAACAGCCTGCCTATACCTTGAAACGGTATCCTACGCCCCAGATCGTTTCGATATATTGCGGCTTTGATGTATCATACTCTATCTTTTCTCGTATTTTTTTGATATGAACCGTCACTGTTGCAATATCTCCAATAGAATCCATATCCCAAATAGCCTTAAACAGCTCCTCCTTAGTATATACCCGGTTCGGCGTTTCTGCCAGAAACGTCAAAAGATCAAATTCCTTGGTGGTAAAAACCTTTTCCTCTCCGTTTACAAATACGCGCCGCGCTGTTTTATCAATTTTAATGCCCCGGATCTCAATAACGTCATTTTCCGCCTTTGCGCTGCTTACCAGGCGCTCATAGCGCGATAAATGCGCTTTCACCCGGGCAACCATCTCGCTCGGGCTAAACGGCTTGGTCATATAGTCATCTGCTCCCGCTCCAAGTCCGCGTATCTTGTCTATATCCTCCTTCTTGGCAGACACCATGATGATCGGCATATTCTTCACCTCGCGAACCTGCTTGCATATCTCAAATCCGTCCACCCCCGGCAGCATCACATCAAGAATGCATATATCAAAATCTTCTTCCATCGCAGCCTTCAAGCCGCTTGTTCCATCAGGCTTAATAACAACCTCAAAACCGCTTAATTCAAGATAGTCTTTCTCTATCTCCGCAATTGATTCCTCATCTTCCACAATCAGTACCCTGCTCATCCGTGATATCTCCTCCCTTTACCGTTATATCTGGATAACTTATCCTGTTCCTTTAACAGATAAATATGCATGGTTGTGCCTTCCCCTTCTACACTTTCCGCCCATATTTTCCCTTTGTGATCTTCTATGATCTTCTTAACAATCGCAAGCCCGATTCCGCTTCCTCCCTGCTGGCTGTTCCTTGACGAATCCGTCCTGTAGAACCGCTCAAAAATATGCGGCAGCTCGTCTGCTCCGATTCCCTTGCCATTGTCCTTAATGACCAGATGCGCGGCGTTTCCTTCATCATAAAGGTCTATCTCAATCTTTCCTGCACGCGACTGATCCATATATTTAATAGAATTGTTTATAATGTTGTTCATCACCCGCTTTAATTGTTCAGCATCTGCTACGATCACCAGGCCTTCACCGGCATGGCAGCGGTATTCCAGCCGTATCCCCTGAGCTTCAAGCTCCAATCCGATTTCTCCGCAATAACTGTCAAAATACTGCTTTGCATCAATTTTATCAAATGTATACGGAATACGGTTTGTATCAAGCCGCGAATAGATTGTCAGCTCGTCAATAAGCCTGTCCATATCATTGACCTTGTTGGCAATCGTGCGCAGGTACTTTTCCTGCTTCTGCGGCGTATCAGCAATGCCATCAAGTATTCCTTCGACATAACCGCGTATAGCCGTCAGCGGCGTCTTTAGGTCATGCGATATATTCCGTATCAATTCTTTTTCCTCTTTGTCCGAAAGGACTTTATCCTCCGCCGACTGCTTCAATATGACGCGCATTTCTTCAAAATCCCTGCATACATCGCCTATTTCATCACCGGATACCTTTGGCATCTCAAAATCAAGATTGCCTGTTTTAATATTATATGTTGCAAGTTTCAGTTTATCCATAGGCCGTATGACCGACCTGTATATCCACACATTCAGCACAAGGCTCGTCAGCACAAGCACAAACAGTATAGCCGCCAGCACCTGTATTATCAGCACTTTCACCTGCGGCAGCATCTGGTTTAAAAATGTAACTATAGAAACGCTGTACTCATTTCCTTCAAAATCACTGAAATCCACCTGCTTGACCAGGCTTTGATAATCCCCTCCTTTATAAGTCCCCTCATCGGAATAATTATCGCCCTGCTTATACTCGGGCAGTATTTCTTCCAGATCCTTTTTGTCTAAAGAGGCAGAACGGTATATCATTACTCCGTTTTTCCTCACTGTCAAGGCTGACAGTTTTTCATTCAGCTTCTGATCCAGCTCCTCCAAAAAAGCCATATCCTCAAACTGTTTGGGATCGTTCTCCGAAACTGCTTTAATTTCATTGTAAATCTCCTCGGTAATGCGCCCCATCATAACTCCCGAGGAATAAAAATGGGACATCAGATCCGCCTGCTGGACGCCGTATACCTGATAAATGCTCACAACCTGGAATTTGAAAATAACACAGACCGCAGCCGCGCACAAAAGAACCGGCAGGATAATCATAATGCAAAAGCTGATTTTGAGTTTGCTACGTAATTTCATTGCCCCTCCTGCATTCCTGCAAAAATGCACCGGCAAGCGCTCTTCATAACCGCTTTCCGGTGCTGTTTTGTCATCAACCGATTTTTAATTTAAACTTCTGAGCCTCCCTCTCGGAATCCGTGCGCTCAATCACTGCGCCAAGACCCTGCAGCTTACGCTCAAAATCTTCGTAACCGCGCTGGATATACTCGATATCTTCAATCTCCGAAACACCATCTGCCGCCAGCGCAGCGATAACCAGCGCCGCACCAGCCCTCAGATCCGGAGCCGCAAGCTGCGCGCCTGTCAGCACCTCCACGCCCTCAATGTAGGCCGTGTTGCCCTCGACTTTAATCCGCCCGCCCATACGGTTGAGCTCATCAACATATTTAAACCGATTCTCAAAAATGCTTTCCGTCACCATACTCGAACCTTTTGCCAGCGCCAGCACCACCGACATCTGAGGCTGCATATCTGTCGGGAATCCCGGATATGGCAGCGTCTTGACATTGGTACACTTTAATTCCTTTGCGCCAATGACGCGCACCCAGTCATCTCCTTCGATAACCTGGCAGCCTACCTCTATAAGCTTCGCTGACAAAGACTCCAAATGCTTCGGAATGACGTCCTTGACTACGACATCTCCGCCAGTAGCAGCCGAAGCAAACATAAATGTACCAGCTTCAATCTGGTCAGGGATAATCGAGTATGTAGTACCATGCAGCCTGGACACGCCTTTGATACGGATAACATCAGTACCAGCGCCCTTTATATTCGCTCCCATGGCATTCAGGAAATTGGCCACATCAACAATGTGCGGCTCTTTTGCTGCATTTTCAAGGATAGTATCGCCTTCCGCCATACAGGCTGCCATCATCAGGTTGATGGTTGCTCCGACCGATACAACATCAAAATAAATATGGCTTCCTGTCAGTTTTTCCGCCTTTGTGCAAATCATTCCGTGCGCTATATCTACTTCCGCCCCCAGCGCCCTAAATCCTTTGATATGCTGGTCAATCGGACGGCTTCCGATATTGCATCCGCCTGGCAGCGCCACATGAGACTCCCTGTACTTTCCTAACAAAGCCCCCAGCAAATAATATGATGCACGGATTTTCTTAATATATTCATAATCCACATTCTTGTCGCAGATGCTTCCGCCGTTAATCTGGACTGAATTGTTATATACATATTTTACCTTTGCGCCGATTCCCTCAATCGCCTGCAATAATACTCTTGTGTCCCTTACATTCGGTACGTTCTCTATAGTTACAGTCTCATCTGTCATAATAGCTGCTGCCAGGATCCCGAGCGCCGCATTCTTTGCACCGCCAATGGAGACCTCGCCTTTTAAGGGCAGCCCGCCTTTGATAATATACTGTTCCATCAATGCACCTCTGATTTGTTGATATTCATATCACGCTAACAAATACTATTATACGTAGTTTTTCCATATTTGTAAATATTCGGCTTTAAAACTTCTGCCATTTTTGCATACGCCTGCTATTATAGCACACCCCCTCAGTTTGTAAAGTAAAATTTAAGGGATTGCCGCATTTTATTGCTGCAATCCCTTGTTCATTGTACTTTATTGTATTTTATTTGCTTACATAATTAAGCGGATTGACAGGCGAACCGCCTATCCATATCTCAAAATGCAAATGCGGCCCGGTACTGTCTCCGGTATTTCCGCTTGCGCCGATCTGCTCGCTCTGCGAAACGCTCTGTCCCTTCGATACAGAAATCGAACTCAAATGTGCATATCTTGTCATAGAACCATCAGTATGCTGAATATCTATACAGTAGCCATAGTCCGAATAAAAGCCTGCACGGACTACCGTACCTGACGCAGCTGCCCTGACCGGCGTTCCAACAGACACAGACCAGTCAACGCCTTTGTGGAATGCGCCCCATCTTCCGCCAAATGTAGATGTCAGAATACCTCCGTAAACCGGTTTCAGGTAATCCGGCGGCGTCAGCGTTCCAACAGAGATCACCTGCGGCTCGGACTCCTCCAAAATCGTTTCCTCCAGATACTGGATATCTGTCTGGACGCCATTTTCATATGTGATTGCTGCCGTAACGCGGCGATAACCGGTTGTTCCCTCAGATATTACAGTATTCTGTCCTCTGTAGGCCGTATTATCCTCTACATACTGCACTTCGGCATTATAATTTTCTTCATAGGTCATTTCTTTTGTCATGATGACAGAAATCTCCGATACCGGCACGGTTATGATAATCTCGTCACCCGGCAGGATCAGCGAATCCTCATTCATACCCTCGTTGAGAGCAAAAAGCTCTTCCATGGAAAGGCCGTGGTTATTTGCTATCATGGAAAGGCAATCCCCTTCCTCCACATAATAAACCTCGTTCTCTTCCTTCTCCTTGGTAATCTCTTCGTATGCTTCGTCTACGCTGACAATATTGGCTGTTGCCGCAAGCGTTTCATTGACAACCACATTCTGCTTAAATGAAATTCCCGTGATGCCGTCCTGATGTACTTCACCATCTTCCGTGATAGCCGGCGTCTCACCATTGACTGCCGCTGCCACAATATCAGTATCAGTGCTTGTTATCTGCGATTTGACCACATCAACCGCGTATGTTCCCGCGCTGTCGCTGGAAGCCGAAAGATCCACCTGAAATTCATTGTTTTCATCATATTTGGAAGTGACCCGCTCCATCAGTTCAACAACATCCTGTTTAGATGCCAGCGTCACCATAAAATCATCAATGCGCACCGTGTACGCCGTCTCACTCTCCTTGTCGGCCACACACGCAAAAAGCCTGCTGTATATCGCATCGGAAAGCTCGTCCTCCTGCATCCTCTCTGCGACTATCTTGGATTGCTCTATGATTTCAATGCGGTTATCCATATAAACCGCCGCATCGCTCTCCTGACCAAACCGGCGCCTCGCGTCAGCAAGCGCCTGCTCCGCCTCTTCCCTGGTATTAGCCGAGCCTATCTCCGAACCGTCCAGGACAATGCTGTAATAACCTACTTCATTTTTAAGGAGTTTTTTTTCAGCAAAAGGAATCGCAAACAAACATGCAAGACAAGCTGCCGACATTCCGCAGACAAGCGTATGTCGCATCTGCCTGCTATATCGTGTCATATGTGCCATGTTATTCTCCATTTCCAACTATTTTGTAATTTTTCTGTAATATTTTTGTAACAAGTTAATTCTAACATGGAAAATTGAAATTGTAAACCCCCTTAATCTTTAATCCGTATATTCAGACATTTTTCTTGAATCAAAGAACACAAAGCTGTCAATTTTATCCAGGATATCTGCAAAAATTTCCCTCGGTGCGGCCTCAATGTATCTTGTAAGTATTTCATTTTCACGTTTTTTATATTTTCCATAAAATATATCATACAGATTATGCCCGCGAACATAAATACGGATATTTTCCATCTGCTCTATAATGTCGCTTCTGCTGTTAATCGTAATTTTCAGCTTTGCAAGCATTTTTTTCACGCTGGACAGCCTGTACAGATATTCCTGATACTTTGCCCACAAAATATCATAAAAACTGTCCACGCTCTCCACTACGCCGATTTTTTCCATAACCTCCGGAAAAAGGAAATAATTTTCAAACGAATAATATTTCAGAATCAGCACATTGCGCTCTCCGACATGCGGCAGGCTGCCTCTGTCCTCATGTCCCCTGTCCCTGTAATACCGGCACAGCTGCTTTTTAAGTTCCTCCCTGTCCTTGCCGTCACTGTCCCGTATCATCATAAACTGGTCTTTCAGGTAAAGGGTGTTTATATACTTTAAATTTGCATATGTCTTTATATTGGTACAGCTGTTGGTTGCCAGTATCGCAATGCGCCTCAGCTGTCCGCCATCATCATATACTTCTGAATAATAGCGTTTCAGCAGCAGCGGAAGCCTGTTCCTGTCCTGCTTTCCCTCCACAATAAAAACGAAGCTGACATTCATCAGGTCATTGGCGGTATAACCCAGATCTCCCAGTATCTCGTCAATATCCGCTTCTTCACGCACCGCTGTATTGTAATCTTTATCTGCATATACCTGCCTGATCTGCTTTGACGTAAAATTAAAAAGCATTTCCGGCTCATGTGTTGAAAAAATTACCTGGTTTTTCTTTGACAAACGGTACAATATCTGGCTTGCGACCTTCTGCAGCTGCGGGTGCAGATATGTCTCGGGGTCTTCTATCATTATTATATATGGGGCTACATTCGGCGTTTCAACATAGGTTTCCAGAAGCGACAGTGTATAAATGCTGCGGAGTCCCTCGCCCAGCGAATCCAGACTGCCCGAAACGCCGCGCCTTGCATTTTTGACTACCGTTTCCACCTTAAAGACTTCATCTGCGTCAAAACGTATCTCATAATGAATGCGCTCCGAGCGCGCCCCGTTTTTTGCAAAATATGCATTGAGGCGGTCTTCAAACGCATTAAGATTTAAACTGAACATTTTATATTGCAGGAGGCGGCTCGTCTCCATCAGCGTCAGTTCCTGAGGATTTTTCTTATTTATCATTCCAATGCAGTCAAAACACTGGTTGCATTTGCGCGCGCGGTCAAACAGGCACTTATTTTCGCGCATTGCCTTTATGCCGCCGTCCTGCTGCAGCATTTCCAGATCTTCCTTGATATCCCTGCGGTTTTTATAGTGGTCAATATAATAAATGGCAGGCAGGATATGCTTTATATAACTGTTGTTCTTTTTAGTGCTGTCCCTGTATCGCACGATGCCATCACGGCTATATACGTATTCAAATGCAAATGTTCCGCCGCCGTCCTGCCCCTCCTCAAAAGACGGCAGCTTTTGGCAGAAATTTTTCTTCCACAGATCAAAATGCTTAAATTTGCCGACAACTCCATTGCTGTGCATGTATTTTAAGTCAGCGGCAGCCAGCTCTATAGTCATTTTTATAATAATGTTTCCCGATGCCGAATGAAAGTCCTCAAAGGAAACGGCATAATCCCCCGTTACCGCCCTTATTGCATCAAGAATCACGGATTTTCCGGCATTATTCCTTCCAACAAGTATCAGGACATCGTCCACATCAGACAGCTCTAATTCCTGAACGGATTTAAAATTTTGTATATGCAGGCTGGTTATTTTCACAGGCGCCTCCTTTCCAATATGACAGACATGTGCTACAGCCGTGATGTTTCCTTTTCAAGGCTTTTGACCAGACGCAGCAGCACAACTGCAGCAGCCGCTGCCAATACGGTTTCCGCAGTGACCTGCGCGTATGCAAGGCCATACAGCGGAAAAAGCGCATTTAACAAAAAAAGCGCCGGTATTTCCAAGATGATTTTCCGGAGTATAGCAAACATAAGCGCGTTACGCCCCAAGCCGCATGACTGGAATACGCCAACCCCTAAAAAATCCATGCAGAGGAAAGGCATCGCCAGACAGAGGCCTTTCAGGAATGCGGTACTATAGGCAATTACCTCCGGATCTTTGATAAACAGTGATGATAGCAGGCCTGCACCGGCATAGTACGCCACAGTAACTGCCGCCATAAAGGATATAATGATTTTTCCAGCAAAAAAGATTGTTTCTTTAAAACGGCGCGCATCTTTAGCCGCATAGCTGTATCCGACCAGCGGCATAATGCCCTGGGAAAAACCGAGCGCGATCTGCACCGGAACCATGTTCACTTTCTGCGCTATACCCATCGCCGCCACAGCATCTGGCCCAAAACCTGCGGTAAAATTGTTCAGCACCGTCATTCCGGTCACATTCAATAAATTTTGTATTGCCGCCGGAATGCCGACTATGCATATCCCGGTTATGATATTTTTCTTAAACCGCAGCTGTGCCGGACTTATGCTTACATACGTCCTGCCGCGCCTGGCCGCCAGCAGCACGAAGAAATATCCACAGGCCGCGCAGTTGGAAATAAATGTCGCAAGCCCTGCGCCAGCCGCTCCCAGTCCCAGTCCGCCCGGCAAAATGAAAAAAGGGTCAAGCAAGATGTTTAACATGCATCCGCTCATCGTTCCAATGCCTGCATGAAGAGATGCGCCCTCGCTCCGCACCAGATAAGCCATCACGACATTTAAAATAGAAGGCACGGCGCCAAAAGATACTGTCCATTGCAGATAACCGGCGGTTGACGCCAGCGTTGTTTCCTCTGCACCAAGCATATGCAGGAACGGCATGCGGAAAACCGTATAAATCAGAGAAAACAGAATGGCAGAAAACAGCGCGCAGTAAAACCCGAGCGCAGAGCTGCTGCAGACAGTCTCATATTCCTTCCTGCCAAGCGCCCGGCTCATCATGCTGGACGCGCCGACCCCAAACAGGTTGTTGACTGCATTAAATGCAAGCAGCAGCGGAGCCGCCAGCGCTACTGCTGCATTTTGCACCGGGTCGTTGAGCATGCCCACAAAATATGTATCAGCCAGATTGTATATGACCATTACAAGCGAACTGAGCACTGTCGGGACTGCCAGCTTCATCACAGCCTTTGGAACCGGAGTACGCTCAAACAACTGTACTTTTCCTGTATCTTCCATAATATTCCCCATTTCTATGATTATATGCCCTTATTTATGTTCAACAAAGCGGCAACTGCGCCAGCAGGCCAAATGGCCTGTTTTCCTGCAATTGCCGCTTTTTTATTATTATTTTATATTTTACCTGGCATCAGCCCGTCATGCTTTCAATTCCAGCTGTTTCCTGACAAACGCATAAGCTTCCAGAATAATCGCCGCATGATCAGCAGCCAGCAAGTCCGTATCCAGAACTGTAAACCTGACATCAGGCAGAAGAGAATTATGCCTGATGCGCTCCTCAACCGTGCTTGTCGTCACCACGCCGCGGCTTCTCTCCTGCAAGGTAAGCTTATGTATAACTGTTCTGCAGTTTCCCTGCAAAGATTCCCCTGATACTGTATCCATGACAGAAAACCAGCCTGCATCTCCGGCATCATCTCCGGCTCTGGCGACAACGCTGCCCTCTGGCACGAGCGCCACATAAGCGGTCGTAATGATACGCGTGCGAGGGTCGCGGTCATACGCGCCATAAGACCGGAGCTGGCACATTTCAATATCCTGTATGCCTGTCTCCTCCTGCAGTTCCCGAAGAGCGGCTTTGTCCATGTCCTCACGGTACTCGACAAATCCGCCCGGAAGCGCCCACCAGCCTATGCTCGGATGGTTCTTGCGCCGTATCAGTAGCACGCTGGATACCTGGCGGCGCGAACCATCACGCCGGTACGTAAACACGGCTGTATCAACCGTATTTGACGGATTTTGATACTTATTTGGGTCATATTTTTTCAAAAATGCTTCGAGGCTGTCCCCGTCCGCATTAGCGGCGCCTGTCCCCAAAAACCTGCGCCATAACTGTTCTTCCAGATACATTAACGGAACAAAAGCTGCAGGATCGTCTGAAGAATTGCAACAGACAAAGCTGCGAGTCCGTAAATCAGCGGCATATTGTTATCATCTTTCTCAATCGCCCTGATTCCAAAGAATGTAAATATATTGCCTGCCGCCAGACCAAATGTCTGTATCCATGAGGACAGGTAGGTAAAGAATTTAAGCGGAATCAGTTCAACAATGGAACCTATACAGAACAGCGGCGCGAAAATCAGGCTGCCAAGAGATGCGACTGCCAGCGTCTGTACAAAAGTCACATGTTTATCCTTCTCAAAAAGGTTGAGCAGCAGCAGCAATAAGCCTGCCAGCAGCACTGCGCTTACACCCACCTGAAGAATTTCCTGGAAAGCACCCATAGCAATCTTTCCAAACGGATAATACGGCTTGCCAGTATAGTAGAAATTTTCACTATACTTAATATTTACCGCGATTTTCTGTATAACACTCACCGCTGCATTGATTACAGCATAAATCGCCAGCAGGATAAGCGGCGCGCCGACAGAAGTTTTCTGAACATATGACGCAATCGCATCAGCAGGTTTTTTCACGAGTCCTTTAAGCAAATCCGCCAGATCTTTAATCATTGGATCTGAAGTCGGCTTAACATAAGCTACCTGCGGATTATACTGCCCATTTGGCTGTCCGCCAAACTGTCCCTGCATATTGCCCTGCGGCTGTCCGCCAAACTGTCCCTGCATGCTGCCCTGCGGCTGTCCGCCAAACTGTCCCTGCACATTGCCCTGCGGCTGTCCGCCAAACTGTCCCTGCATATTGCCCTGCGGCTGTCCGCCAAACTGTCCCTGCACATTGCCCTGCGGCTGTCCGCCAAACTGTCCCTGCACATTGCCCTGCGGCTGTCCGCCAAACTGTCCCTGCATGTTATCCTGCGGCTGTCCGCCAAACTGTCCCTGTTCGTTACCCTGCGGCTGTCCAGACTGGCAGCTGCATACTTCGCCGTCCTGCAGCTGCTTGCCACATTTTGGACAAAATTTCATAATGTACCTCCTCTTAAAACCATATCTGTTAACATGTTGCCTGGTTTGAGCGCCAAACAGGCCGCCTTAAACCAGGTGCATGATGTGCGCCTTCTGACCCAAACATCACCGCATTGATGATAGCATACTTATTCAAATCCTGCAATTAATATTTCTTCTGATGCCTTATCAATGCCTGTCATGTAAAGCTTTTTCTCTCACGCACTGCCGCTTTTCACGCTTAAAGAAGCGGTCAAGCACTTCACATGTGCTGCAAAACTTATCAGTAAGGATAATAACATAAGTTTCTTTGTAACGCGGCAGCGACAGTGTCAGCGGAAACATATGCTTGGAAATCATATCTCCTTCCTTTTCTGTCAGTTCAAAATGCTCATGAGCGTTTTTCAGCGCCTTGCCGGGATGCTCAAAACCATGCATGCGCTCTCCCTCAGCCGGTTTATGCTTATGCCAGTCATACAAAAACAGATCATGCAAAAGTCCTGCTTTTGCCGCTGCGTATTTGTCCCACCCAAGCAGTCCGCAAATAAGGTAATTATAATAAGAAACATGGACTGAGTGCTCATAACAGCTCGTATAGCTGTGATGGTTATACAGCTTCATCTCCTGAACTACCGGCGATTCAGCGATATGCCGCATCTTTTCTTTGTATTCCCTTTCCAGCGGCATCAGCCGCATCTTGCGGCGCTCCTTGAATTTTTCAAACATGCGGCTGCACTCAGCCGGTATTTTTCCATCTTTTAAGGCCATTCCATCTGCCTCCCGAACTTATTCTCCCCTGTTTCAATGTAATGCGCGCGGCCGTTTTCGTCAAGCACAAAATAAATTTTGCTATATTAAAAAATAATGAAATATCCGGATTTTTTTATTGTGCGTTTTTGCTAAATATGTTAATATGTTTTTATAATACTTCGTGGAAAAAAACAATATTACAGCATTTATCATAAAACATTGTTATATAATTTAAAATAAACAGTGTTTTTGATAAACACGGGGATATTCCGCAAACTGCGGGGGAATGGAGGATTTTATGGTTGGAAATGTTATCGTTGGTCAGTCAGGCGGTCCAACATCAGTAATCAATTCAAGCCTGGTAGGCGTATTCAAAACCGCCAAAGACAGGGGCGCAAAAACAGTTTATGGCATGCTGCATGGCATCAAAGGTCTTTTGGACGGACAGTATGTTGATCTCTCCGAAAAGATTCGGACAGATATTGATATTGACCTTCTTAAAAGGACACCTTCATCATATTTGGGTTCCTGCCGGTACAAGCTTCCAGAGATACGTGACGACCGGGCGACTTACGATAAGATCTTTGAGATTTTAAATAACCTGGACATCAAATATTTCTTCTATATCGGCGGAAATGATTCCATGGATACCATCAAGAAGCTGTCTGACTACGCTATCTTAACGAGCAGCGACATTAAATTTATGGGCGTTCCAAAGACTATTGACAATGACCTCGCTGTAACCGACCACACGCCTGGTTATGGCAGCGCTGCAAAGTTTATTGCTGCAACGATGAAAGAGATAATCCGTGACGGCCTCGTCTATGACTACCCGACTATCTCTATCGTGGAGATCATGGGACGTAACGCCGGATGGCTGACTGCAGCCGCCGCTCTGGCGAAGGGTGAGGACTGCGAAGGCATCGATCTGATTTATCTGCCTGAAAAAGTATTCGATATCGACCACTTTATGGCTCGCGTAAAGGAAGTAAGCTCCAAAGGCCGCTCCATGGTAATCGCGATCTCCGAAGGCATCAAGGTTGCCGATGGCCGTTATGTATTTGAGCTTTCAGACCATGTTGAGTTTGTCGATGCATTTGGACACAAGCAGCTGGCTGGTTCCGCAAGGTTCCTTGCGAACAAGATCGGCGCTGAGCTTGGCGTAAAGACTCGTGCCATCGAGCTTTCAACCTTGCAGCGCTGCGCCGCACATATGACTTCCCGTACAGACATCACTGAGGCTTTCAATGTTGGCGGTGCTGCTGTTAAAGCTGCTTTCGAGGGTGAAACCGGAAAAGTTGTTGTCTTAAAGAGAATTTCTGACGATCCATATATGTGCATCACAGAAACGCACGATGTACACCAGATTGCTAATGTTGAGAAAAAAGTCCCTCTGGAATGGATAACTGATGATGATTTTGTAACTGATGACCTTATCCATTACATACGTCCGCTGATTCAGGCCGAGCTTTCGCCTATCATGGTAGACGGCCTGCCAAGGCACCTGAATGTCGGCATGTGACACTGTACATAACATCAGGGAATGCAGCTATTAACCTGTCCGGACTGTTGCAGCATTTGCAGCAGTCCGTTTATTTATTGAAGAAATGAGGTCTTAAACATGAGGTTTGTTATCCAGCGGGTCAGCCATGCCAGCGTTGCTATAGACGGCTCAATTGTCGGCGAAATAGGAACGGGACTGCTTGTATTTTTCGGTGCTGCCCAATCTGACACTGAAGATATGCTTCCGAAATTTGCGGATAAAATTATTAAAATGCGTATTTTTCCTGATGAAAACGATAAAATAAACCTGTCCCTGCAAGATGTAAATGGCAGCCTTCTGGTAGTCAGCCAATTTACGCTTTACGCAGACTGCCGCCGCGGAAACCGTCCGGGATTTTCGCTCGCCGGCGCACCAGATGCCGCAAATGCCCTTTATGAAAAGTTTATCGCGCTGTGCCGCGAAAAAATAAACCGCGTTGAGACCGGGCGTTTTGGCGCAGACATGAAAGTGTCGCTTGAAAATGACGGCCCTTTTACCGTTATTCTGGACAGCGATGATTTTTAAATGCTTAATTATACCGCAAAAGGAGGCTTTATGTTCCGTTTATGGTGCAAATTATTTGATGACAGCAGACACCTGCTCAAAGATACTGTAATAGAGAATGGCGACCCTGCGCTAAACCGCACCCGGAAGATTTTTGACGGAATACGCAGCGCATGTTATGAATTTGACTTGGGCGAACCCATCTGGCTTGACGCGAATATAGAGGCATTCAGGCGGCACTCAAAGGTTCGCTTTAACCAGGATAATTTTATTGAACCGATAAATTTCAGCTTTCTGGAAATTGAAGTGATCGAGGAAGATTAACGGCTGGCGCAGCCGTCAGCCGATAACATTCCTTTCCTGCCCATCGATAAATGCCTTTATATTTTCATAGACTTCATCCATCAGCCGGGTACGCGCTTCATAAGTCGCCCATGCAATGTGAGGCGTTATTATCAGACGCGTATTGTCCTGAATCTGCAGAAGCGGACTGTCTTTCTCAATAGGCTCTTTTTCCAGCACATCTAATCCCGCTCCGCCAATCATGCCTTCCTGAAGCGCGCGCGCCAGATCCTTTGCGTTTACTATCGGCCCGCGGCCAAGGTTCAGCAGGATTGCTGTCTGTTTCATCTTGCAAAGCGCAGCGTAATCTATCAGGTTTTCTGTATTGCTGTTGAGCGGCGCATGAATAGAAATAATATCCGACTCCGAAAGCAGCCGTTCAAAATCAACGCACTCATAAGGCACGGGGTATGTTCTCCGGCTTGCAGAGAAATAAATTATCCTGCATCCAAAAGCCTCCGCTGCCTTCGCAACGCCGCGTCCAATCGCTCCCAGTCCGATGATGCCCCATGTCTTTCCTGCAAGCTCCGGGAATACCCTGTCAAAATGCGTAAAGCAGGGACTTAACGAATAAGCCCCTGACTTTACATAGCTGTTATAATAATCAAGTTTTTCCAAAAGATAAAAACAGAGCGCAAAAGTATGCTGTACAACGGACTGCGTGGAATATCCGGCCACATTCGCGACACGTATGCCATGCGCGCGCGTATAGTCGAAATCAACATTGTTATAGCCGGTTGCCGTCAATGCGATCATTTTAACATTTGGAGCAGCTGACAGTGTTTCACGATCCATCATAACTTTATTGACTATGACAACATCTGGATCGTGCTCCTTCATTCGCGCGGCCGCCTCCTGAGGCAAAGTCTGACGGTACGCCGCGACCTCGCCCAGCAGGCTGAACCTGGACAAATCAATATCATCTCCAAATGTAACCGTGTCCAACATTAAGATTTTCATTGCTTTTACAGCCTCTTCCTCAATGCATCGCCCTCTGCCTCATATCCCGGCTTGCCGAGCAGCGCGAACATGTTGCGCTTATAGCTCTCCACGCCAGGCTGGTTGAATGGGTTAACGCCAAGTATATAACCGGAAATGCCGCAAGCAAATTCAAAGAAATAGAACAGCTCGCCCAAATAAAACGCATTCTGCTCCGGGATATTGACGATCAGGTTAGGAGTATTGCCATCAGTATGTGCCAGGAGAGTGCCGTTCATAGCGCACTTGTTAACAAAATCTACAGTCTTTCCTGCCAGATAATTCAGGCCATCAAGATCTTCCTCCTCTTTCTCTATCAAAACCTCTCTTGACGGCTTCTCAACATTCAGCACAGTCTCAAACATTATCCTGCTGCCGTCTTGAATAAACTGTCCCATTGAGTGCAGATCGGTTGTCAGATCTACGCTTGCCGGGAACAATCCCTTGTTGTCCTTGCCCTCTGACTCGCCCATCAGCTGTTTCCACCACTCCAATGTATAGTGGAGGCTCGGCTCGTAATCACAAAGTATCTCTACAGACTTGCCTTTCCTGAGAAGGATATTCCTGAGCGCCGCATACTGCATTGAATCATTTGTATCAAAATCATTCTCAATGCAGCGCTTTCTTGCAGATGCCGCACCTTCCATCAGCTGGTCGATATCCACGCCGCTTGCCGCAATCGCCAGCAGGCCTACAGCTGTCAGTACAGAGAACCTTCCGCCGACATCATCTGGCACGACAAATTCCTCATATCCCTCTGCGTCAGCCAGTTTCTTCAGAGCGCCTTTCGCTTTGTCTGTAGTTGCATATATCCTCTTTGACGCGCCCTCTTTGCCATATTTCTTTTCAAGAAGCTTCTTAAATACCCTAAATGCAATCGCCGGTTCTGTAGTCGTGCCGGACTTGGAAATAATATTTACAGAGAAATCCCTGTCCCCGATCACATCTACCAGGCCTGCAAGATAATTCGAGCTTATGCTGTTTCCTACAAAATAAATCTCTGGCGCATTGCGCTTGTCCTTTGATACGGAATTAAAGAAGTTGTGTCCCAAAAATTCAATAGCAGCGCGTGCGCCAAGGTAGGAACCTCCAATGCCGATTACCACCAGCACCTCTGAATCTGAACGGATCTTTTCAGCTGCTGCTTTGATCCTGGAGAACTCTTCCTTGTCATAGTTCACCGGAAGGTCGATCCAACCCAAATAATCATTGCCTGCTCCGGTTTTTGCAAGCAGAAGCTCCTTTGCCGCCTGTGTAATGGCCTTCATTGAGTCGATCTCATGCTGATGGACATAGCCTGCTGTTTTTGAATAGTCAAACTTTACCTGTGCCATATTTATTCTCCTTTTCACGTAATTAATTGATAGGTCTATTATACCATTTAACGGTAATTTTTCAAGTTTTTTGATACTATGGCTCCGCATCTTCTTTTGCTGCTGCCTGAATCTGAGCATACCGCCTGTTCATGCGGATAAATTCAAGCGCAGCTTTGCCTGTCAGCTTGTCCGCCAGTGGGTTGCCCCGCACTGACTGCCCAAGAAATTCGCCATTATTTTCCAGGCAGGCTACCGTCTCCAAAATGAGCGTGCGTCTCAGGGACGCAGCGTTAGTCAGCTTTCCGCACACATGCAGGGAAATAGCAGAGAGTGCCCCGACAGTTGCGCATATGTACAAAACAACGGCTCCATCCCAAAATATCCAGGCAATCAAGGCCGGCACAACCGACACGCCAATGACGCAGCGCTCCATCTTTTTTGCCAGCCTTTCCCAGGTGCAGACTTTCAGTCCGTGAACCATGTAATGGTCAATATTTTTTTCAACAAAGGCCGCCATATCCGGGATCTGCAGCTCCGCTTCCCTGCAATTCATGTATTTTATCAAAATCTGTTTCATCAACGGTGTCTTATACTTCCCATGCCTGACATCCCATATCAGCACACAGTAGTTTCTGAACAGTACCAGCCATGCTGCTGTGCCAGCCATCAGCATTGCCGACACGGCCATAACGATCAGTTTCATGCACAAGCCTCCTGTCATCTGGCAGCCAGTCTGTATATATGGATATAAGACCCGGCTGCCGCCTTTTTGCACCAAAGTTTCCTGGCGTTTTCCGCCAGAAATTCCTTACACCATTATAATCCACGTGCTGCCAAATGAAAAGATGGCAAGGCTTAAAACCGTTCGTCAAATCCTCTGATAAAGTTCTATATTTTGACAGCGGGGCGGCCGTATCACCCTCATGTTAAATATCAGCTATGAGTTCCTTCAAAAGCATCACCGAATTGGCGATCGCCTGTTTTTCAAATACCGGATAATCCATTGTCGCGCTGTCATCAGCCTTGTCTGAGATCGCGCGCAAAATGACAAACGGTATCCTGTTCAGGTATGCTGTCTGTGCAATGGCAGCGCCTTCCATCTCCGTGCAGCAGCTATCAAAGTTGTCCAATATCCGCTGTTTTACCTCTTTGTCAGAAATAAACTGATCTCCGCTTACTATCCTGCCAACGTGGATGCCGACCTGCGGAACGGCCTTTCTGCATGCTTCCTGCGCCAGCCTGACCAGACGGCTGTCTGCCTCAAATGACAGCACATCCATTCTTGGTATCTGCCCCAGCGGATAGCCAAACCCTGTTGCGTCCATATCATGATGCAGCACATCTGAAGATATGACTATATCCGCGATATTGATTTCCGCCTTGAGCGACCCTGCAATTCCTGTATTGATTACATAATCTGCATGAAAATCATCTGCCAGGATCTGCGTGCAGACAGCTGCATTTACCTTTCCAATGCCGCTTCTGACTATAACAACATCCTTTCCGGAGAGCTGTCCGGCCTTAAATGTCATCTGCGCCTTTTCTTCCACGCGCGTAACTGTCATGGCTGCCGCAATCTGCTCAACCTCCTCATCCATCGCTCCAATAATACCTATTGTCATATTTACCTCATTTCTGTGCTGCTTTTTCAATAACACAAGGTTTGCGCCGCAGCACATGCACAAACCTGCCAAGTCTGCCAAACCTGACGGATAAAAAAATTACCGTTCCGGTTATATATAAATTTCTTAGTTTATTTTATTTTAAAAGAACATATTTTTGATTGCAAGCATAAATGTACAATCCAAAGATTATATGCTATAATAGGCCAAATGTCAGAATGTTTTGCGCCTGTCCCTGTACATGGCATCAATATTGTGCCTGCGGCGCTTTGCCCCAGTCACGGAAAGGCATGGTATATTTATTATGAAAAAAATTCTTTTGACCGGCGGCGGTACAGCCGGCCATGTTACTCCTAATATCGCGCTGCTTCCCAGCTTAAAGGATGCCGGCTTTGAAGCCTCTTATATAGGTTCTTACTCAGGCATTGAAAAGCAGCTGATCGAGGAACTCAATATTCCTTATTATGGAATTTCTTCCGGAAAACTGCGCCGCTACAAAAGCCTGAAAAACCTAAGCGACCCTTTCCGTGTGCTTAAAGGTTATTTTCAGGCGCGCAGGCTTATGAAAAAGCTAAAGCCGGATATTGTATTTTCCAAAGGCGGCTTTGTATCCGTTCCGGTTGTCCTGGCCTCCGGCCATCGCCACATACCTGTCATTATACACGAATCGGATATGACGCCGGGCCTTGCCAATAAAATCGCATCGCGCAGCGCAGTAAAGATCTGCTGCAATTTTCCTGAGACTTTAAAGTATCTGCCAAAGGAAAAGGCGGTTCTCACAGGTTCTCCTATCCGCCGCGAGCTGATGCGCGGAAACCGGCTTGCCGGACTTGATCTGTGCGGATTTAATACCTCCAAGCCTGTGCTTTTGGTCGTAGGCGGCAGCACCGGAGCCGTCCGGGTCAACGAAGCTGTGCGCAGCATTCTGCCTAAGCTGCTCGAAAAATTCCAGGTCGTCCATCTGTGCGGAAAAGGAAAAACTGATGAAACTCTGGCTGGCATTCCTGGTTACAGGCAGTTTGAATATATCAGCAAAGAAATGCGCGACCTCTTTGCCATGGCTGATATAGTGATATCAAGAGCCGGCGCGAACGCGATCTGCGAACTGCTTGCACTCAAAAAACCAAACCTTCTGATACCGCTGTCCGCCGAGGCAAGCCGCGGAGACCAGATTTTAAATGCAAACTCTTTTAAGGCACACGGCTACTCCTGCGTGCTGACCGAAGATGAACTTTCCCCTGAAAGCCTTATGGCTTCAGTTTTGGAACTGTACGAAAACCGTGCCGTTTATATAAACAATATGGAAAAAAGTCCGCAAAACGATGCAATTTCAAAAATTATGGATCTGATATGCAGCAATGCGCTGTAAGGAATAATTTGCTGCAGGACGGGGATCATACTGACAAAGAACACTGTACCCTAAATCAACAGTTTGGCGCAGATAAAAAAATGCGGAAATTTAGGAAAAATTATTTTATTTACATTTTATGGCATTTGTGCTATAGTGTATAGAAAGATATTAATCATTATCATTTTATGTAAAGGAGATTATCAGTATGAAGTATGTATGTAAAGTTTGCGGCTATGTTCATGAAGGCGACAATCCACCTGCTGAATGTCCTGTATGCCATGCACCTGCTGATAAGTTTGAAGCTCAGACAGGTGAAAGATTCTGGGCTGCTGAGCATGTAGTAGGCATCGCGCAGGGTGTAAGCGAAGATATCATGGCTGACCTTCGTGCTAATTTCAACGGCGAATGTACAGAAGTCGGCATGTACCTTGCTATGGCTAGAGTTGCCCACAGAGAGGGTTATCCTGAGATCGGCATGTACTATGAAAAGGCTGCGTGGGAGGAAGCAGAGCATGCTGCTAAATTTGCAGAGCTTCTCGGCGAAGTTGTAACCGACAGCACAAAGAAAAACCTCCAGCTCAGGGTTGACGCAGAAAACGGCGCAACATCCGGCAAATTTGACCTGGCAAAGCGTGCGAAGGCCGCTGACCTTGATGCTATCCACGACACCGTTCATGAAATGGCTAAGGACGAGGCAAGACATGGTAAGGCATTTGAAGGTCTGTTAAAGAGATACTTTGGATAAGATGTGATTCATCAACAATAGCGAAAAATCAAGGCTTTTTAAAGACTGATTGAATTTCAAGAGGATAGGCAAAATAGTGTCTGTCCTCTTTTTTGTTGTCCTTTAATTGTCCTTTTTCTTTGAAAGGAATCTTTATAACTTCTGATATTGTCCTTTTTAGAAGTTGTCCTTTTTTACACCCCAATTCTACCGCATATTTTTCCATTTTACAAGGCTTTATTTCTATCAACTCTCTGCCGCTACCTGTCAACTTTTCCTGTCTTTCTGCAAGTTTTATCAACTTTACTGCAAATCAAGGACAACTTTATATAATTATCCTGCTGCCATTTTGAAATCTCTCTGAAAGGAGAAATTTTAAAATGATTACAAAAGCAACAAGAAGAAAAATAGAAACATTCTGGAAAAATCAATGCGCTATCTGCGGCAACAAGGATTTTCTGGAAATACACCACTTAACCCCAAAGACAGGCGGCGGCACAGATGGTTATGACAATTTGATTCTTCTATGCGCCTGCTGCCATGCCGCCATTCATCACAGAGCCTATAATCCCGAAAAGTACAACCGCAAAACCTCAATCGAATATGAAGCGGCAAAACCGATTCTAGCCGCATATTTTGCAAATGAGATAGGCACAAGAGAAACAAAAGAAAAATTGAACCTCTCACAGAAAACCCACCTTTCAGAAAGTGCTGTTTTCAAAAGATACAAGAGAGAACATAACATAGAAAAATTTTATAACAATGTGGATTTAGTCAACAGCAAAAGGAGCAACCATGTATCAGATTCTTTATAATTTACTCATGGAATCAACAAGAGAACAAAGAACAGAAATATTAGTAGCACTTTACAATGTGAACTGACCCCCAAAAGTTAGACCAAAAATCTAACGATTGGAGGTCGGTTTATTTTATGGCTAAATATAGCTTT
>CANRBP010000009.1 GCA_947628875.1 uncultured Lachnospira sp. | reverse complement strand
GAGCAGAAAGGAGGAAAGCATGACTGTATCAATGATCTTGCGGATCTGCATGGTGGTTTTGGGCATATGGCTTTTCATTACGTCATTTATGTCCTACTCCTACAAAAAAATGAATGAAAAGCTTGCGATCGGCTGGTGCGTTTTCAGCGTTATCCTGGTTCTTCTGGGAGCGGTTCCGGCATTGGCAGGGTGGAGTACGGCGCTGTGCCATACATCGTACATAGGCCTGTTCATTGTGCTTTTTGTGACGCTTTGGCTTATGTTCAAGCTGTCGGAGTATGTGTCTGTACTGACCCAAAAAAACCAGGAGCTGGCAATGCATGTATCGCTTCTGAATCAGGAAAACGAAAGGATCCTGATGGAGCTGCAGCGTCTTACGGGCAAGAGCAAGGCAGAATTATAGGGGATGTGGTTGCATGAAGAAAAAGATATTGTTTGTCATTAATACATTAGGGCGTGCCGGAGCGGAGACGGCAATGGCGGCGCTGATGTACAAACTTGATCCAGAGCAGTATGATATTTCGCTTTATGTGCTGCTTGGGCAGGGGGAGATGCTCCATGAACTGCCAGGCTATGTCCGCGTGCTTAACAAAAAATACAGTGAAGAATCCGTACTGTCGCCAAGGGGCAAGCGCATATTGGCAAAAACCGTATTAAAAGACTGCTTCTGCCATGCCTCCGTATTCAGGAATCTGCCGTACCTGATTAAAAACGGCCTCGACATGGCACTCGGAAAAAACCGTTTTTCGGCGGAAAAGCTGCTGTGGAAGGTGGTGTCTGACGGGTGCATGCGCATAAAAGAACATTACGACCTGGCAATTGCTTATCTTGAGGGCGGTGCCGCCTACTATGTGCATGACCATGTAATGGCTGACAGAAAGGCCGGGTTTGTGCATATTGATTATACGCAGGCAGGTTATACAAGGCGCCTGGACAGGGATTGCTATGTCGATTACGACCGTATTTTTACCGTTTCGGACGAGGTGCGAGGCCGGTTTGTCAGCGTATATGGGGAATGCAGCGCAAAGACGGCTGTTTTCCATAATTTTATCAACGAGGAGGCCGTACTGAGGCAGGCAGATAAGGGCATACCGGAAAAGCTCCGGCCAAAGCAGGGCGCTACGGTGCTTTTAACAGTGGGGCGCCTGACATACCAGAAAGGGTATGATGTTGCCGTGCAGGCGCTTAAATGCCTGACAGACAAAGGGTATGACGCGTATTGGTACATTTTGGGTGAAGGCCCGGAGCATAAGGCGCTGCTTGAGCAGGCTGAAAAGGAAGGGCTGAGCGGGCGCTTTGTTATGCTTGGCAAGAGGGATAACCCGTATCCGTATTACAGGGCGGCGGATATTTATGTGCATGCGACCAGGTTTGAGGGAAAGAGCATTGCAATCGAGGAGGCACAGATCCTTGGATGCCCGATAATTGCTTCGGACTGCAGCGGCAACCGTGAACAGGTAAATGACGGACAGGACGGCCTGCTGTGCAGGTTTACGCCGGAGGGGATCGCGGAGAGCATCATCTGCTTTATAGAGGACATGGATCTGGCTAAGGCTTGCGGAAAAAGGGCGGCATTAAGGCAGATAAATCATATTGAAGATCTTAAGCAGATAGAGGAGCTGGCATCGGCCAGATAGAAATTTTACATATTGTTTATTAATGCGGTATCGCGTCATGATGCGCGGTATGCAGGAGCGTAAATTGGTATGCGTAAGCGCACAGGGGTGTAAGTATGAAAAAAGAGTTATTGATTATTATACCGGCATATAATGAGGAGAAGACTATCCCAAAAGTGCTTGAACAGCTGGAAAATCCAGAGATTGCAAATCTTGCAGATGTTCTTGTTATGAATGATGCCTCCTCTGACCGCACGAATTGGGAAGTGAAGCAGAGGCATCACGCGGTTGTGACGCATGTTTTTAACCTTGGTTATGGCAGTGCGCTGCAGCTGGGGTATAAATATGCGATCCGGTACGGATACCGGTATGTCATACAGATGGATGCGGACGGGCAGCATGATGTAAGCAATGTGCTGCACCTGTATAAAGAACTTAAAACGCCTGATGAAAACGGACAGTATCCGGATATTGTGCTGGGGTCGCGCTATATGGACGGCAGCGCTGCATTTAAGACGTCCAGCCTGAAACGGTTTGCATATTGGATGTTCAGGCATATCATCAAAATGGCAACCGGGCGCACGATCGCAGATCCGACAACCGGGCTGCAGGGATTGAGCAGGCGCGCTGCGCTGTATTATTCCAAATTCAATAACTTTGATGACCGCTATCCGGATGCCAATATGATTACAAACATGCTGCTGTCGGAATTCAGGGTAGTAGAGATACCGGCCGTTATGCACACGCGTGAATTTGGGAAAAGCATGCATTCCGGACTGAAACCGATAGGTTACATGTTCCATATGTTCCTGAGCATAATGGCTGTTCTGGTCAGGCAGCATATTTTGAAAAATGTGCCAAAGGCAGATGAAGATTATGATTATGAGGAAGAAATTTCGGCAGGGCAATAAAAAAACAAAGCAGCCGCAGAATGCAATGGCCGTTTTTGAGAGCGGGATTTCATACGCGCCTGTACCTTCGGTTCAGAATCCGTCAAGGGGGTGGTACAGCATATTTCCGTTCCGGCTTCCAAACAGGCCGGATTTTACGGAACTGGGATACTGCCTGAGTCCGCAGGAAAATCTGGTGCTCGTGCGTATCTGCATAGGCGATTATCTTTCCAGGCCGCTTGATGACGAAGCCATCAGGCTGGCTGACCATATTTTTGCATTTTTTGCGGGCCGCCGCAGGGAAATGATAGTCCGCATCGTTTATGACGAGGAAGGCAACGGCTATATGCACGAGCCTTTTACGATTGAGCAGATTAAGACGCATATGCGCCAGCTCGGGCCGGTCATAAAGAAATATGCAAACCATATCCTGACTTTACAGGGGAATTTTACAGGAAGCTGGGGTGAGATGCACCATTCGCGGTATTTGGATGACGAAGCAGTTGCGCAGCTGTTTTTGTGCCTGTATAAAGCAACAAGCGGTTCCTGCCGCATGGCCGTGCGCAAACCCAGCCAGCGCCGCGCTGTCAGGCAGACGCTAGAGAGGCAGGGCGAGCATGACGTACACCGGATCATGTCTCTTTTAGGCATTTACAACGATGGAATGCTGGCATCTGATACAGACTATGGCACATACAGCAGCACGCCTTGTACGGAATATGCAAAGGAGTGGGACAGAGAGGCTGAACTGGCATATCAGGACAAACACTGCCGATATGTGTTAAATGGCGGAGAGGTAGTCTGTGACAACAGCTGCAATGATGCCCGCATGGCAGTGGAAAGCTTCCGCAAAACCCATGTTTCATACCTGAACAGCCAGTATGACAAGGCTGTTTTAGACAAGTGGAAGGGGCAGACATTATCATCTGGGCAGGGAGAGCAGAATGCATATGATTATATAAGCAGGCATCTTGGATACTGCATACGGCTGCAGGCTGCCGGCATAAATGAGCAGGATCCGCATATATTTCAGATTTCTCTTAAAAATACCGGCTTTGCAAGCCTGTATATGGAAACGGATTTGTGGATAACGCTTACAAAGGCAGATGAAGATGGCGAGGAATCGGGAGAACTGCTTGAGTGCAGTACCGCATACCGCATGAGATCCGAAACGCAGCCTTCACGGATAATGCCCGGGGAAACTGTTCATTTCATATTCCGGCTTGAGCCTGGCGCAATCGAACCGGGCAGCTACAGGGTGACATGCCGGCTGGTGCGTCTTTTGGACAGATGCACGATAACGCTGGACAATGACCCGTATGCCGGAATACTGGCAATATCTTCTTTAGAGTAAGCAGGAAACGCCAAGCGTGCTATTTGGAAATATGAAGCTGCCCCAGGCAGATGCCGGATCCGCCGCATGGCTGCTGATTGCCCGGCTGGATCTGCTCATTTGTAGCGGAGTCAGTGATGCTGCAGTAAATGATGTAGTCTCCGCTGCCGAGCGAACCGACAGGGAGGCTGAAAGGCAGCTCGTATTGAATGCCGGTAAGCCAGGCAGTCGGATCGTACTGCCTTGTTTCTTCATATACCAGGGCAGATGCGCCGTTAAAAACCCTGAGCGTGACGTCCAGCGGCCTGTAAGCAGGCGAGAAGCCTGTATTTGTGAGCGCGGCTGACACAACGGCCTCTTGTCCAAATGCCTTGTAAGAAACAGAGGCATTCAGGAAAACATAGCGGTATCCCAAATGTGCTGTTATATAATCATAGGCGGACACTCCGTTAAAGCAGTCATCGCCGGTATATGTATCCTGCGCCCACTTACCGGTTACTTTCTGGTCATACATGGCATTCAGGTAAGATACATGCATTTTATCCAGCGCCTCGATGGCGTTCGGGCTGTCATTATATGCATTGTCAATGATAACCTCGCCGCCGTTTGGAACAAGCTGGCAGGCTTCGTTCTGGTAGTCAAGCTCCTGTTCCCGGTTCCCCTTAGCGCTGTAATTTTCCTCGGAAAACGAAGAGGATGCATCGCCGTAAGTTCCGGTGTCCGTGCTGGATCCAAGCATGCCGTCATTGAAAAGGCCGATGCGCGCGCGCCCGGCTCCATATAAGGTTTCAGCGGTCAGGCGGCTTGACCCTAAAATGGCACGCAGGTGTGCAGGAGTCCGCACAGCCATATAAATGCTCCGGTCAAGGAGGCTGTCCAGATGAGCGGCGAGCGCGCGCATTGATTCCTCGGACATATAATTGGAGTGGTGCATCTCGGCATGATTTCCGACAAAAATACCCTGCACGATATAGACAGATGCGGCATGGCTGTTTACAACCTGCGCGCACTGCTCCATATGCTTCATGATTATGGAAATGTTGCCGGGTTCGCTGGTAAGCGCCTTTCCGTCCCAGTCATAAAGGAAACGCACTATAAGCGCCTGGCTGCCGCTCTCCCACAGCGAGAAAATATGATCAAGCTGGCTGATCGCGCTTTCCGGCAGTTCGCCTCCGGCAAACTGGTTTAAGTTTATCTCAAGCAGTGCAAGCCGGTGGCTGCTGCGGCTGCTCTGGCGCATATCCTTGCCGATTTTGTCATCTAAGGCCGAAGGATCTGATGCTGTAAGCATATAGCCGTACATATTGTACCAGCCGCAGTACGGGTTGTTTAAGGCATCAGAGGACGCTGAAAAGCCGGAAGCTTCAAAGGAAACATTCCAATAATGCCTGTAAGCCAGAAACCCTGCAAAGCCTGCAATAAAAATAAGGCAGGCAGAAATGCATATAAATAAAATAGTTCGTTTTTTCATATGGAAACCTCATTCAAAATATATCAAATATTAAGCTGATTATAGCATTTTACGGCTTAAAATGCTATAATCAGACTGGCAATGCATATATAAATTTAATGAATTCAGATAGGGATTATTATGGAGAAAAATATACCGGATATTGTGATAACCTGGGTAGACGGCAACGACCCGGCGTGGCGGTCGCAGCGCGCGCAGTACCGTCCCCGGTCAGAAGCAGACGACCGTGATGAACGCTACCGCGACTGGGAAAGCCTGCGGTACTGGTTCAGAGGCATCGAGAAATATGCGCCATGGGTGCAGAATATATTTTTTGTGACATGGGGGCATGTGCCTGAGTGGCTGGATACGTCCAATCCGCGCCTGCATGTGGTAAAGCATGAGGACTTCATACCGGAAAAATACCTGCCGACCTATAATTCGCATACAATAGAGCTCAACCTGCACCGCATAAAGGGACTGTCAGAAAACTTCGTTTATTTTAATGATGACGTTTTTGTCAATGCGCCAATCCGGCCGGAACAGTTTTTTAAGGACGGAAAGCCGTGCGACATGCTGGCGCTGCAGCCTGTAGTGTCAAACCCTGATAATCCGGTTATGTCGCATATTTATCTGAACAATACGCTTGTGCTGTCAAAATATTTCCGGAAAAGGCAGAATGCCGGATCGCAGTGGAAAAATTATTTTCATGTCGGCTATCCGCCGCTGTATTTCTTTTATAACATAATGGAAATGGCTTTTCCGCTGTTTTCCGGATTTTATACGGCGCATGGCGCCGCGCCGCTTTGCAGGCGGACATACGAGGCTGTCTGGCAGAAAGAATATTCTCTGCTTGACAATACATGCTCGCACAGGTTCAGAAGCCCCGATGACGTCAGTCCTTATCTGCTTAGGGAGTGGCAGAAGCTTTCAGGGGATTTTGTGCCAGTCAATATCCATAAAAAATTTGCGTATTTTAATGTGTCAAATGACAACAGGGCGCTGCTGCGCGCGATACAGAGCCGGAAGGCGGCCATGCTGTGCATAAATGACGCTAACGGCAAAATCGACTTTGAGTCGGCAAAAAAACAGATAAATGAAGCTTTTGAGAAACGGCTGCCGCTTCCGTCATCATTTGAAAAGCAGGTGCGGCCGGGAAATATGGAGTAAAAAAATTGGAACAGAAAAGCAGGACAGAATATTCTGCCTATAATACATCAGTCGCGCTTGTCTCGCGGGCGCTGGCCATTATTATGGGTTATGCAGTGCGCATTGTGTTCACTCATGTATTGTCAGAGAACTATGTAGGCATCAATGGCTTGTTTACAGATATTTTAAATGTATTGTCTCTGTCTGAGATGGGTATTGAGACGGCTATATCATTTGCCCTGTATAAGCCGATTGCAGAGGGAGATACGCAGCGGCAGAAATCAATTATGAACATGTATAAATGGTTTTACAGGTTTGTCGCTGTTTTTGTGCTGCTGGCAGGCCTTCTCGTGCTTCCGTTTATGGATGTTCTGATTAAGAATAAGCCGGATATAGACAGGCTTTCATATATATATGTGCTGTATCTGATGAATACGGTGCTGTCATACCTGTTTGTCTATAAACGGACGCTGCTGGACGCGCACCAGCTTATGTATATCGGAACGCTGACGAAAACAGTTTCCTGGGTGATTCAGGATATTGTGCAGATAGCTGTGCTGCTGCTGACAAAGAATTTTATATTATACCTGTACATATATATTATTACTACGCTGCTGGCCAATATCTATATTTCAAGGAAAACGGACAAGATGTTCCCGTTCATCAGGGAACGCGGGGCGGAGCCGGTTCCAAAGGAAGAAAAAAGCAGCATCATTCGGAATATACGCGCCATGCTCATGCACAAGGTCGGAGATGTTATAGTAAATAATACAGACAACCTTTTGATTTCAAGCTTTGTAGGGATTGCAAGCGTAGGCTGCTATTCAAACTACTACCTGCTGATAGGATCGATACAGCAGGTGCTCAACGAAACTTTTCAGGGACTTACTGCAAGCGTTGGCAATCTGGGCGTTACAACGAGTCCTGAGCGCGTAAAAAAAATATTCGGTGCAGCGTTTTTTTTAAACAACTGGCTGTTCGGCGTAGCGGCTATCTGCCTGTTTGAGCTGTTAAATCCGTTTGTTGAGCTGAGTTTCGGGGCAAACTACCTGTTTGCGCCTGATATCGTGCTGGTTCTTTGCATCAATTTCTACATCAGAGGCATGACTAAATCCTGCCTGGTATTCAGAAATTCGCTGGGACTGTTCTGGTATGACCGCTATAAGTCCATCGCAGAGGCCGCGATTAATCTGGTGGTATCCATTGCGCTTGCAGTGCAGCTGGGGACGCTGGGAGTATTTATTGGAACATTTGTCAGCACTGTTACAACATCGCTCTGGGTTGAGCCGTATGTACTGTACAAATACCATTTTCATGCCTCCGTTAAGCCGTATTACGGACTGCTGGCGCTCTACTGCCTGGAAATTGCAGGCATTGGACTGGCGGTGCATGCGGCTTGCGAAATGGCTGCGGGCCTTCTCGGAGTGCACAGCTGCACGGGTTTGGTCGCCTTGCGCCTGGTGATATGCGGAATCCTGGCAAATGTGCTGTTTATTGCAGTCAATATAAAGAACGGCAATCTGCATTTCCTATATGGGAAACTAAAAGAACTTGTGAGGAGGAAAAAGGGGCATGCATAAAAACCATGAAGTATTGGACACGGAACAGATGCTGCTGCTGGCGATGCTGAAAACCGCTATCCATGCAAAACTGCCTCCGCCGGGACTGCTTTTTCCGGAAGGGATAGAGCAGGCCTATGAGCGTGCTGTCCGGGAAGGCCTGCCGGGCGGGCTGCTGGCCGGCGCGGATTGGGAAAGGCTGGCCGGTATAGCTGATAAGCACAGCGTCCTGTCCCTTATATATGAGCTGCTTCCGCACATTCCGCAGGTGCCGGAACAGATTGTATCGGCAGCTGCAGAGCGCGCCAGGCAGACCGTGCTGCAGAATTACCGGCTGCTGCATTTGAGCAGCCATATCCTGCAGATATTGGAGGAGGATAATATTAAGGCTGTACTGCTGAAAGGGTGGCAGACAGCGAACCTGTATCCGGTGCCTGAGGCAAGGAAATCCGGGGATATTGATATACTTGTCCCGGATCCGAAAGCGTTCGGGAAGGCAGTAGGACTGCTGGAAAGCCGGGGTTTTATGCGGCGAGGGCTGCAGAGCGCCAACCATCATATAGAGCTTGTTTCCGATATGGGGATTGACATAGAGGTCCATTCGAGCCTGACTGAGCCGTTTGACAGCAAATATGTAAATGACTGCCTTGAGGAAATCAAATCAGAATATAACAGCAATATACAGCATAAAACGATACTCGGATACCCTGTTGCCTGCGCAGGCGAGGCCTATGATGCATTTTACCTTCTCCTGCATATGCTGCAGCATTTCCTGCGCGCCGGGTTTGGAATAAAACTGCTGAGCGACTGGGCGGTATTCTGGAGCAGGGAGATAGATGAAGGGGACAAGCAGCGGTTCCTTGAGCTTGTGGAGCAGAGCCGTATCCTTGGCTTTGCGCAGACTGTCACAGGAGCCTGCGTACAATATCTGGGAGTCTGCGAGAAAAATGTTGCATTTATGATGGAACAGGATCAGGCTGCCGGCGCGGAGGAAAGGAGCCGTTTGGAGCAGTATGAGTGCTTTATGAAAGATATTTTTGAGGCGGAGGAATTTGGGCGTTCCCATTCCGAGCGCATGGTAATGCTGCGCAGCACGGGCCTTAAAGAATATATTCGTGAATTTCATCATCAAATGAGGCTGAATCATCCGAAAGCTTCAAAATGCATACTGCTTTGGCCATACCTGTGGATATATACTTTGGTCGTTTTCCTGATCAACAATAAAAAGGTGCGCAAGACAACCCTTAGAAAAGTGCTTAAAAATGCAGGAACAAGGAGCCGCTTGGCAGAGGAGATGAAGCTGTTTGTTAAGTAAATATTAGTACATAAAAATTAGTGCATAAAATGGTAAAATGCCTTGACATACAGTGCTTTTTTGAATAAACTAATTATGTAACAGACGTGCCAAAAAGATATCGACATATTTTAGATTTAGAGGGTTTTAAGAGGAAAGGAGTTATCATGAAGAATTATGAAAGTCCAGTTGTAGTTGCGACAGAGGAACTGGCAGAGGGCGTTTATGCAGCCAGCGGCGCTGTAGCAGGTGCAAATACCAGCACAGACTGCTGGACAGTTGAGGCTGTTTCTGTGCAGGATTGGAACGGATGGGCGCACGTATTTGAGGTTCGCTGCAAGCATTCGACTGCTGTACAGCATATCTCATCAGAGACAGAGGTTACATTGACCATGAGTAATCTTGTTACATATGCATGTGCTGAGACAGATGGTTTCGAGACGACATACAGCGGTTCTACTATTGTTGTAAAGCGTCCTTTACATGCCAATGCATATAATTCCGGAGACAGCGTAACTTACAAGGTTATGGTACAGTGTGCTGATGAAGGCACCACGAAGGGTATTTCCTGCACTAAATCAACTATCAAATGTACTCATAAAACGAATGTACAGGGCGTTTTAGATTGATAAGGCAGGTCTTTTACAGTATTTATTAAGGGAGATGTTCTTGCGGACTGTGCGGAAGGCGCAGCCGTAGGAACATCTTTTTTTGGCAGATCAGATATGTCCGGGAAAGGGTTTGGCAGATATGGGCAATAAAGTTAAATTTATCATAGGGCGTATAAAGGCCGGCCGGCTTCAGGAAATGTGGAAGCAGACGCTCTGGATATACAGCTATGGCAGGCGTTACTGGATCGCTATGGTTTTTTATACGCTGCTGGGCATGGTGGGCACGGTTATTGCGCTGCTGGCAAGCTGGATATCAAAAGATCTGGTCGATATTATTACGGGGCACCAGACAGGGCAGGTCGTAAAGACATTCTGCATGATGATAGGACTGAATATAGGAACAACATTCCTGAACCAGATTTCAGATTACGCATCCAGCTACATCAGCATGAAAGTGGACACAGAAATAAAATCAGACATTTTTGAAAAAATTCTCGTGACAGACTGGGAGTCTCTTACAAACTACCATACAGGGGATCTTCTGACGCGGTGGGGTTCGGATGCCTCCGCGATTTCCGCAGGAGTGCTTAACTTTATCCCGAATGCGATTATTTATCTTTTCCGCTTTGTCAGTGCATTTGCGATGGTCGTCAGCCATGACGCTTCGTTTGCGGTTTTTGCATTCCTCGGCATGCCGGTAAGCATGATCTTGTCAAAAACGCTGCTGAACCGTATGGTAAACAATAACCAGCGGAGCGCTGCAATGGGTGCGAAAATGTCGGGTTTTAATCAGGAGGCATTTTCAAATATCCAGCTTATAAAGGCTTTTGACCTGATACGGCTTTATGTTGCGCGGCTGAAACAGCTGCAAAAAGAATATATACAGATGCGTCTGGATTTTCAGAAAATGTCTATCTGGACATCGTTGCTTCTGTCCACTGTCGCGCTGATGGTATCCTATGCTTCCTACGGCTGGGGCATTTACCGTGTCTGGAGCGGCGCTATCAGCTATGGAACTATGACAATGTTTTTGAGCCTGTCCGGGACGCTGACAGGAACGCTTCATAACCTGACCGGCCTTGTCCCTTCCGCGATCGGCCTGACCACATCGGCCGGAAGGCTTATGGATATACTCGAAATGCCGAGAGAGGATTACAGCCAGGCCGATGCGGTTTCATCATTTGCGGACAGGCATGGCCCGTCAGGCATCAGCCTGCATATGGACAAAGTGGATTATACATACCACAACGGAACGGAGGTATTCAGGCATGCCGGGCTTGAAGCGCATCCGCATGAAGTAGTGGCGCTTGTCGGACCGTCCGGCGAGGGCAAAACTACAATGCTGCGTCTTATTTTATCCTTAATCCGATGCCAGCAGGGGGAAGCTTTCCTTTGCGACAGCCAGGGAAACGAGCGCATAGGCATATCTCCGGCAACGCGGCGGCTGTTCTCCTATGTGCCGCAGGGCAATACAATGCTGTCCGGAACTATAGCGGACAATATGCGCAATGTCAAGCCGGACGCGACAGACACAGAGATAATCGATGCGCTGCAGGCCGCCTGCGCATGGGAATTCGTCTCAAAACTGCCTGACGGCATATACAGCAAGATACAGGAGAGAGGCGGAGGCTTTTCGGAAGGGCAGGCGCAGCGCCTGTCTATAGCGCGCGCGCTCCTGCGCCGGTCGCCGCTCCTTCTTTTGGACGAAGCTACATCAGCGCTTGATACAAAAACGGAGCAGAAAGTTTTAAAGAACATTATGCAGGATGCATATCCGAGAACATGCATAGTGACGACGCACCGCCCGTCTGTTTTAAATATCTGCCAGCGTATATATGAGATACGCGATAAGCAGTGCATAATGCTTGATGAAGCTGCGGCTGCAGATCTTATGCAGGGCAAATAAAGGCCGCCGGACAGCGGCCGCGGCTAAGAGCCAGCCTGCCATGGCGCACTCAGGTTTCCGCTCGTGACGGGAGATATGCGTCAATAGCAGATTTCATGACGGCTGCTGCGTTATCATCTGGGGTGCATTCAAGGCGGCAGATAAGCACCTGCCCGGACAGCGCGCTGACAAACCGGAGGGCATCGTCAAGCATATTTTCGTCCCACACAGGCGAAACAAGGCGTTTCAGCACCAAAAGCTGCTGTTCCTGTTCGGGCAGGCTGATGACGCTGTCCGTTCGCGCCTGTTTTAGCATTATAATGCCTCCGAGCGGCAGGTCTTCCGTGCTGTAAAGGCCGGAGGTGCCGCACCATGGGATTCCGTGGACGCATGGCCGCCCGTTCTGCATGGAAAGCAGGTTAAGATCGCCGTTGACCGCGCTGACCCCGTAAAGGCGGCGCCAAAGGTTTGCATGAGTAGATTTTCCGGTTCCCGACCTGCCTGAGAAAAGCCATGCCTTGCCATTGTACAGAATAGAGGCGGAATGCAGGGCATACATGCCTTTTTTGCGGGCAAGGTAGAGAAATGCCAGCCGCAGGACATGGAAAAAATTTTCACGGAAAGCATCGTCATAAGGCGGCACGCAGAAAAAAGCAGCGGCCAGACCGTCTTTTTTAAGCCGCAGTTCAGGAGTTTCCGGCAGGGCAGGAAAAAGAATTATATAGTCATCGTCACGCTCCATCACGCACATTTCGCGGTTGCGCACAAGCATGGCGCCATTGGCGGCGGCATGAGGCGTGCGTATGCGAAGCTCAATATACTGTACGGTTTCCGGAAGTTCTTTTTCATCTGCAAGAAAGGCGTCAAGCTGCGCCGGGAAACATCTGTCAGGCGCGGTGATGACAAGGCCGATTCCGGCAATCGAATAAGCCCGGTAACAGGAACCGTTTATGCTGCTTGCGATCTCCTCCTCAACAAGGCCTTTGGCAATAAGCGTGTCAAGAAAATGCTCAATTTCAGGGCGGATAGCTTCAAATTCGCCGCCGCTGGCGTTCAGCCTGGCCTGCATGGCAGAAAGCAGCTGCTGGCGCGTCATGTCTTTGCAGAGCAGATCCCACAGCAGCGCGCCTGTCCGGTTAATCTCCATGCAATAGCGGAAATCTGCCACCATCTGCCCTGTAGGTATCAGGTACAGCGTTCCGGCGATATCCCTGAGCACGTAACAATTATTTCTTTTCATCATAATCTCCGATATATTAATTATTGGATGCATGATAGCGCATTCATTTGTATATAAAAGTATCATAACATTTTCTGAAACGGATTCCAATCTTTTCAGCGCTTAAATTTCTGCTTGCAAAGGCCGTGCTGCTTTGGCAGAATAACTGCTGCAAGCAGAAATTACGCCTGCAAAACTCAACAGCAAAGTGGCTTGACAAGCTCTTGCGCGTGAATATATAATTATAGAATAGATTGGAGATCAATATGGTGAAATTAATGAATAAAATGCCTGTTGATATCATCCGTGTACTTGAAGAAAACAATATCCAGATTAAGCCGGAGGGATACAGCATGTATCCCTTATTTATTCCGGGGAGAGACTGGGCAGTTATCGGGAACGCGCAGGGCAGAAAGCTGAAGCGGGGCGACGTGGTACTTTACCGCAGGCAAGAGGGCATACTGGTGCTGCACCGTATCTGGCGGGTGAAAGAGGACGGCTACTATATGGTAGGGGATAACCAGACAGAAATAGAGGGGCCGCTTGAGAGACAGCAGATCAAGGGGATTATGCTCGGAGCCGTGCGCAATGGCCGTGAATTTTCAGTACAGAATCCTGTATACCGGCTGTGCGCCGGCATCTGGCTGCGGCTGCGTCCGGTCAGGCGTCCGGTCAGCCTTGCGGTTGCGAAGATAAAAAGAATATTAAAAAAAAATAACGGGAGCAGATAATAGCAGGGAGGTGTTTTTTTGGATAACCATAAATTCAGCTTCGGAGAAAACGGAGCGGCGCGCGCCATTCTGGGAGCGGCGTCCGTATGCCTTTCAGTACTGTGCGTGATCGTCCTGTATTGGCTGTCAGGCATGAAATACAGCGATGTCTCTGGGAAAACGCTTTTAAATACAGGCTGGATTGTAGAGTATGACGGCAATACATACGCAGATATAAACCTTGAGGATTTCCGGACCAGCCACCCTATGAATGCGGGAGATGCGATTACGCTTTATAACACGCTTCCGCAGTATTGGGGTTATGATGTTCCGGTCGTGCGCATCCAGGCACATAACTCAATGGTATCTGTATTCGTAGGCGGACAGTCCAGATACCGTTACGGGCAGGAACTCTATGTCAGGCACAAAAATTTGGGGAGCGGCTATCATTATGCCCTTCTGGAAGATGCAGACAAAGGAAAGCAGATAAGAATAGTGCTGCGCGCGACCGAATTTGCGTCATTTTCTTCAATAGACGACATTATCCTGACAGATTACCGAAACAGCTATAAACAGCTGATGGTTGAGTACCGCGGCCCGTACATGATAGGCAATTTCCTGGTTATATTCGGCATCTTCCTGATAGGTGTTACAGGCTTTCTGATGTACAGGCGGTGGGAATTGTCCAGGCTGTGCTGGGTCGGCCTGCTTTCCCTGTGCATAGGAGGCTGGACGGTGTGCAACTACCGGCAGGCCGAAATGTATGGCATTCCGTTCGGATACAGTTCATTTCTGGAACATTTGAGCCTGTATGTCGGAATAATATCGCTTATGATGTATTTCCGCGGCTATGTCTGCGAGCTTGGAAATAAAGTCATGCTGCGGCTGTTTAAAGCAATAGTCGGAACGGAAGTTATATATACGGCGGCCATGATTACGCTTCACATGCTGGGAATACTGCATCTGCCGTCCGGATTGCCGGTTATACATATTTATATGATTATCTCCATGGGATACCTGCTTGCATTTATGGTCATGTATCTGCGCATGGGAAAGCCGGTCAGCAAAATTATATGTGCCGGATTTGTTGTTCTTGTTATATTCCTTATTCTGGAAGCGGTCAGCTATGCGCTGAAAAAATATATCGGCAGCCAGAGTCTGGATAGCATTGGATTTGCAGCGATCGGGGCGATTTTTCTGATATGCTTTATGCTTGTCAGCTTTGGCGTGGAGATCGCAGACAAACTTAAAGTGGCGACTGAAAAAGAAGTATTGTACCGTATGGCCTATACGGACGACCTGACGCAGGTTCATAACCGGCGGTACTGCGAGGAGCTGCTGGGCAGGCTTGTAATGTCGGACAAGACATACGGCGTTTTCAGCTTTGACTTAAATGATCTCAAAAAAGTAAACGATTCTCTTGGCCACCGGGCAGGCGATGCCCTGATAGCCGGTTTCGCGCACATTTTAAATCAGGCGTTTGACGGCGTGGCAAGCGTTGGAAGAATGGGCGGCGATGAATTTATCGTTATCGTTGAGGATGCGGATAATTTTGACCTTGAAGCAAGCGAACAGCGCCTGAAAGAAGCGCTTGAACGTGCAAACCAGAAGGAAAAGCGTTTCCAGTTCAGCGCGGCCTATGGTTATGCGGACAGCAGCGAGACAGAAAATGTATCGGTTTATACGCTGGCTGATGACCGGATGTATGCGAACAAGCGGAAGCTGAAAACGCCAAGATAGAGTTTAATAAACAGATTTGTTGGGAGAAAAAAGGAAAATGAATAAAAGCAGCGCATTAAGGGATATCCTTAAAAGAATTGACCACAGGGGTTATCCGGCATATAAGGATACGGCAGGGCAGTATGATTTTGGCGGCTATACGCTGTCGATCGACCATGTGCAGGGCGATCCGTTTGCCGCGCCATCGAAAGTCAGCGTGCATATGAGCGGCAGACAGGCAGGCTTTCCGCCTGCGCTTTATGATAAACCCTGCAAAAAGACGGCGCTGGAAGATTATCTGATACGCAGGTTTGAGAGAGCGGCTGCCCAATATTCCTTCAAGGCAAAGGGATCCGGCAAGAGCGGGCTCATTGCGGCCAGCCGGTGCGGCCAGGAGGTGCTGTGCAGGAGCGCCTGCCAGATAGAGCCGGGGAACGGGAGCCTGATATTCAGAATGGAGATTGGCTTTCCGGCGAACGGAAGGAGCATTAACGCTTCCGAGCTGGAAAAAATCCTGTTTGATTTCCTGCCGGAATGCGTGGGCGGCAATCTTGCCTATGCCAGCCTGGATGCCAGGCAGCTGGAAAAAAATGCATTTCTTGCGGAGGATCAGCAGTATATACGTTCGCAGCTGGAGCCGATGGGGCTTGTGGCATTTGTAGCAAACGGAGCTGTCCTGCCAAGGGAATCCGGCGTGTCAAGCAGGCCGATGAAAAATGCGGTATTGTTCACGTCTCCGAAGGAACTTGAGGTGACAATGCAGCTTCCGCACCGCGGGGCGATTCAGGGCATGGGCATTCCGAAAGGCGTCACGCTGATAGTCGGAGGCGGCTACCATGGAAAAAGCACGCTTCTGGAAGCGCTGCAGCTTGGCGTATACAATCATATCGCAGGTGACGGGCGGGAATATGTGATAACGGACGATACAGCCATGAAGATACGTGCGGAAGATGGCCGCAGCGTGCAGCGCGTGAATATTTCCATGTTTATAAACGGGCTGCCGAACGGCAGGGATACCAGTGCGTTTTGTACGGAAAACGCCAGCGGCAGCACGTCACAGGCGGCTAATGTATGCGAGGCAGTTGAGGCAGGCTGTAAGACGCTGCTGATTGATGAAGATACAAGCGCAACCAATTTTATGATACGCGATGAGCTGATGCAGAGCGTTGTATCCAAAGATGCAGAGCCGATCACTCCGTTTATTGACAGGGTATTGCAGCTTTATGAACAATTTGGCGTATCAACGGTACTGGTTGCAGGCAGTTCCGGTTCTTACTTTTATAAAGCCGCTCATATAATTCAAATGAAGCAGTATGTTCCGGCGGATATAACTTCATTTGCGAAAGAGAAGGCGGCTGCGTTCAGGCGTCCGGAACCGGAGGCAGGGGAATTGGAACCGGCAGAAATGCAGTGCCGGCGCAGGATTTGCGCCAACAGCAGGATGCAGAAGAATGACCGCATAAAGATAAAAGTATCCGGCAAGGATACCATACTGATAGATAAAGAACCGATAGATGTGAGGTATGTGGAACAGCTGGCCGACCAGGAACAGCTGGCTGCGCTGGGGTATATGATGAGGTATGCCCACCGGTATCTTATAAACGGCAAAAGCGAGCTGCATTCCGTGGCGGAGGCGTTATCGCGCCTGGCGCAGAAAGAAGATTTTATGGAGCTTGGCAGGGGAAGTTATGTGCCGGTCAATATGGCTATGCCGCGGAAGCAGGAAATTTTTGCCTGCCTGAACCGTTACAGGAGCCTGCGATTGGAGGGATAAAAGAGGACTATGAAGCTGAAGCAGATGAGAAAAGCTGCCGCACTGCTGGCTGCATGCATAATGCTGCTGGCCGGAGGCGGCCTTTATGCGCATGACCAGGGACAGGAACAGCACGGCGCCGGAATGGAAGTCCATTTTCTGGATATCGGACAGGGTGATGCCACGCTGGTAAAATGCGGAAGCCATGCGATGCTGATCGATGCGGGGGAAAATGACAAGGGTGTCGCCGTTCAGGCCTATCTCCAAAGCCAGGGCGTGGAGTCGCTGGATTATGTGATAGGCACGCATCCCGACAGCGACCATATTGGCGGACTGGACGTCATTATATATAAATTTGACTGCCGGCAGGTCATGATGCCGGATTACAGCAAGGATACAAAAACATACCGTGATGTGCTGGCGGCAATGGACAGCAAACGGTATAAAAATACATTGCCAAAGATAGGGGACAGCTATAAGCTGGGAGATGCCGTATTTACAGTGATTGCGCCGAACAAGGCCTATGATTCGGCAAACGATAATTCCATTGGGATCTTATTGCAGTACGGGGAAAAGCGTTTCCTGTTTACAGGCGATGCGGAGGAGGAGGCAGAACAGGATATTGCCGGTAACGGTTTGGATATCAGCTGTGACGTATATCAGGCAGGGCATCATGGAAGCCGCACGTCATCATCAGACGAGCTGCTTGATGCGGCCGATCCGGCCTATGCCGTGATAAGCTGCGGCGAGAACAACGATTACGGGCATCCTCATGCGCGCACGCTTAACAATTTCAGGCGGAGAGGCATTTTAGTATACCGCACTGACGAACAGGGTACGATAGTCGCAAAAACAGATGGCGAAACGATAACCTGGAACTGCGCTCCGTCTGAAAGCTGGCAGACAGGCAGCCTTTGAGGCTGCTTTTTTGCTGTATCCGGCAAAATGCATATGGCGCTGAAAAATAAATAACCCCCCCGGCGGCTTGCCGGGGTTTCCTTCTTTAAGTTATAATAGCCGGGTGATTAAACATCAAACAGCAAGGAGGATGCGGTTATGCATATGGCAGATGCGTTGATTGTCCCGACAGTAGCCGGCACGATGTATGCGGCTTCCGCAGCCGCGGCAGTATATTCAGTCAAAAAAGTGCGCCAGGAAGATGACGCAAAAAAAATACCCGTGATGGGCGTTATGGGGGCATTTGTGTTTGCTGCCCAGATGATTAATTTTACGATACCGGGAACCGGGTCATCCGGGCATTTGTGCGGCGGAATGCTTATTTCGGCGATCCTTGGCCCTTATGCCGGCTTTTTGGCGATGATAGGGGTACTGTTTATACAGTGTATTTTATTTGCCGACGGCGGACTGCTTGCTTTCGGCTGTAATGTCTGGAATATGGCGTTTTACGGCTGTTTTGCCGGAGCGCTGCTGATATGGAAAAATATAATGAAAAATGGGGTTACGCGCAAAAAGATCATAGCTGCATCTGTGATCGGCTGCGTGGCAACCATGCAGCTGGGGGCATTTTCTGTAACACTTGAAACGCTGGCATCAGGCGTGTCTGCTCTTCCGTTTACAGCTTTTGTATCCGTTATGCAGCCGATCCATCTTGCTATCGGTCTGGCAGAAGGCTGCATTACGGCCGCTGTGCTGGTATTTGTTTACCAGGCGAGGCCAAGCCTGCTGTGGGGTATCGGTACGGCTGACGAAGATCAGGCCAAAGGCAGCAAGGGGCGCTTGTCATACCGCAGCATGCTGGCAGTCATTGCCGCTGCGGCTGCCGTGACAGCCGGCGGATTATCTGTTGCGGCATCATCATTCCCGGATGGCTTGGAATGGTCTATGGAAAAAGTGGCCGGAAGCTCTGAACTTGAAGCAGATGGCGGCGTCTATGAAGCGGCGCAGCAGATTCAGGATATGACGGCGGTTCTGCCGGATTATTCATTTAAAGATACAGATACAGTGCTTGGGACATCTTTCTCAGGCATTGCAGGAGGTATCGCGGTTATGGGACTTTGCATAGGGTGCAGCTGCTTATTCCGGTTTTTTAAGCGCAGGAACGTGAAAAACAGCCATTAGATTTAGAAAAGAGGAATTTTGTGAGCAATGTAAATAATGCAGTCCGCGAAGTACGCCGGATCTCAGCCATGGCGCAGCAGGACAAATGGCTTAACCGCGTGCATCCGCTGGCAAAACTGGGCGTAACGGTATTGTATATCGCATTGGCAGTCTCATATACAGCAAATGAAGGAATAGGGTTATTGGGTATGTCTGTATACCCGATAACCCTGTTTGTCGCAGGGGATATATCTGCGGCGGACAGCTTAAAGCGCCTGCGGGCAGTGCTTATTCTTGTGTGCGCTGTCGGCATATTGAATCCGTTCCTGGATACGCGTCCGGCAGGGCATATAGGAAGCATCACGGTGTCAGCCGGCGTGGTCTCCATGCTGCTGCTGGCGTTCAAAGGCGTGCTTTCCGTACTGGCGGCTTACCTGCTGATGGCAACAACAACTGTTGAAAAGCTGTGCAGCGGACTGTACAGCCTGCATATGCCGAAGCTGCTTGTAACGGTTATCCTGCTAACCTATCGCTACATAACGCTGCTTATGGAGGAAGCCGGCCGGCTGCAGCAGGCATATGCGCTGCGTGCGCCTGGCCAGCGTGGCATACGTCCGGCAGCATGGGGATCGCTGGCCGGCAGCCTGCTGCTGCGCAGCATGGATCGCGCAGAAACAGTCTATGAAAGCATGTGCCTGAGGGGATTTAACGGCGCTTTTAGGGTCAGTGCCGGACGTATGCGCTGGTCAGACTTGTTATATATGATTTTTTGGGCCGTCCTGCTGGTGCTTGTGAGATTATTTATCTTCCAATAACATCGTGCGGCGGCAGGACATCAGGAGCGTAAAATATGGACGATATGTATATTAAAATTGACAGCCTCTCATTTGCCTATGGAAGGTATGAGCCTGTGCTGGAAAATATTTCTTTTTGTGCGAAGGCCGGGGAAAGTATCGGGCTTGTAGGAGCCAACGGCGCCGGCAAATCAACATTATTAAAACTTATTGTAGGATTGGAGCTGGATTATCAGGGGCAGCTTTGCGTGGCGGGGATGCGCATGGAAAAGAAAAATCTGCCAAAGATCCGTGAAAAGACAGGCTATGTGTTTCAGGATTCGGAGAGCCAGCTGTTTATGCCGACCGTCTATGATGATGTCGCGTTCGGGCCGTACAATTACGGATTGTCCGGACAGCAGGTGCAGCAGCGCGCAAATGAGGCGCTTGAGCAGGTCGGCGCACTGCATTTGAAAGACAGGCCGGCCTGCAGTCTGTCAGGCGGGCAGAAAAAACTGGTTTCCATTGCGACAGTTCTGGCAATGCAGCCGGAGGCTATCCTGATGGATGAACCGTCCGCCGCACTTGATCCGGGGAACCGGCGCAACCTGATCCGGCTGCTCAACAGCTTTGGGCAGCTCAAACTGATAGCATCCCATGATCTGGATTTTATTTTGGATACATGCGAGCGGACATTGCTGATAGCAGGAGGCAGGATCGTCAGGGACGGACCGGCAGAACAGATACTCACGGACCGGGAATTGCTGGAAAGCTGCGGATTGGAGCTTCCTTTATCTCTGTACGGGAACCGTGTCAGGGCGGGCCAGACGGCTGAGCCGGCCGGATAATAGAGCAGATTTATAATTTTATGAAAAAATTTAGTTGCAAAAACATTAAAATATGCAATAATATATAGATGATATTGAGTTCAAGAATATTATAAAAGCAGATTGTATTCTAGGAGGTTATGTATGACAGAAGAGAAATCCAAACTGTTGATAATAGATGACGAAGAGGTAAACCGGGAACTGCTGAGAGAATTTTTAAGTAAAGATTACGATGTGATCATGGCCATGGACGGGCAGGACGGACTTAAAAAGATTCAGGAGTACGGACTGGAATTATCTATTATCCTGCTTGATGTGATGATGCCGAATCTGGACGGGTTTGGCGTCTTGCAGTTTTTGAATGACTATGGTTTTATAAATGAAGTTCCGGTCATTCTTATCACGGCAGACAACAGCAACGGCAGGGAAGAACAGGCCTTTGATATGGGGGTCAGCGATTTCATCACAAAGCCGTTTAATCCGTCTGTAGTTGTCAAGCGCGTACACAACATTGACGACCTGTTTAAGCGGACAAAGGAGCTGCGCATGATCGTTGAGGAACAAAACACAATGATCTATGAGCAGAGTGAGGAACTGATGTCTTGACAATAAAGGAAGGCCTAGAAAAACATGTCACAAGATGCAGCTAAGAAAAAATATGAAATTGATATGTGCAGCGGATCTATTTTGAAAAAGATGCTGATGTTTTCAATACCGCTGATGTGTTCCAGTATATTGCAGCTGTTGTTTAATGCGGCTGATATTGTTGTAGTGGGGCGCTTTGCCGGAGACAATTCGCTGGCGGCGGTCGGTTCAAATTCATCAATAATCAACCTTTTGACAAACCTGTTCATTGGATTGTCCATAGGAGCAAACGTGCTTGTGGCGCGTTTCTACGGAGCAAGGCATCAGCGTGATCTGAGCGAGACAGTTCACACGGCTATGCTGCTCAGCATTATAAGCGGCATCATACTTACCGTGGTTGGCTGTATCGGCGCTAAGCAGATATTGATCTGGATGAGCACGCCGCCGGAAGTCCTTGATCTTGCAGTCATCTATCTGAGAATCTATTTTACAGGCATGACAGCCATGATGGTATATAATTTCGGAGCATCTATCCTGCGTGCAGTCGGGGATACAAAAAGGCCGCTGTATTACCTGCTGGCAGCCGGCATTATAAATATAGTGCTGAACCTGCTTTTTGTCATCGGCTTAAAAATGGATGTAGCCGGCGTTGCTCTGGCAACAGTTATATCACAGTGCATTTCTGCATTCCTTGTCATGAGGTGCATGATTCATGAGAAGGGCGGCATTCAGCTTGAGCTGAAGCGATTGCATATATACCGTGACAAATTTATTAAAATACTGCAGATCGGCCTTCCGGCAGGTTTCCAGGGAATCATTTTTTCAATCGCGAATGTTGTTATACAGTCGTCAATAAATTCATTTGGCGCAACAGTCGTTGCAGGAAATTCAGCGGCCGCGAATATTGAAGGGTTTGTCTATATGGCAATGAATGCCCTTTACCAGTCGGCTATCTCATTCACCGGGCAGAATGTAGGAGCGGCTAAGTATGAGCGCGTCAACCGCATACTGCTGACCGCGCAGGCATGCGTAATAGTTGTGGGGGTAGTGCTGGGGAACGGAGCAGTATTATTTGGCAGGCAGCTGCTGGGCATATATTCAAACAGTCCGGCAGTCATTGATGCAGGCATGGCCAGGCTGAATATCATATCAAGGCTGTACGCGCTGTGCGGCATGATGGATGTGATGGTCGGCTCGCTTCGAGGCCTTGGGTACTCGGTACTGCCTATGATCGTATCTTTGATAGGCGCATGCGGACTGCGCCTGATCTGGCTTGCGACTATGTTCCAGATGGAACAGTTCCATACCATCACAATGGTGTATATCACCTATCCAATAAGCTGGGCGCTTACATTTGCCGCTCATCTGCTGTGCTTTTGCATAATACGCGCAAAGCTTGCAAAGCAATGGGGGCGCTGATGCGAGGCTCTGCGCTTAAAAAATGGAAAAATTTTCCATATTATGCAGGCTTCATATGGAAAAAAAATCAATGTATTAAATTTACAACAATAGAATTGACAGATTAATCTTGTAAAAACAGATTTAATCCGTTATAATAAAGCAACGACAGCAAAGGGCATGCATTGTAAACCTGAATTAAGCATTAAAGCTCTTTGCTGGCGCAGTATTGCAGGATCCATTCCGCGATATGCAGGGGTTATATATGAAGAAAGCATTATTTGTGGCAACCGTGGGCGGATTTGCCGCGAAGTTTGAAATGGAAGACATCAGATGCCTGCAGGAATATGGCTGTGAAGTCCATTATGCGGCGAACTTTCAGGAGAACGTATATAATGTCGGCCGGGAAGAACTCGAGCGTCAGGATGTCCATTTACATAATATTGCAATTCAAAAAAAACCCTGGCAGATCTCGGGAAATAAACGGGCACTTCATCAATTGATTAATATAATAAGGAAGGAACAGATAAATGTCATCCATTGCCATACCCCCATGGGAGGTGTTCTGGCAAGGCTTGCAGCATTATTCTGCGGCAGGCGGGTATATGTTGTTTATACGGCACATGGATTTCATTTTTACAAGGGCGCGCCTGCCATTAACTGGCTGATATATTATCCGGCTGAGAGGCTGCTCGCGCATGTAACTGACTGCCTTATCACGATCAATCATGAAGATGCGGCGCGTGCGCGGCGATTTTCGCTGCGCCGTAACGGAAAGTCAGTCAGAATCCCCGGAGTCGGGCTTGATCGGGAACGGTTTTATCCGATGCCAAATATGAGGGAAGAACTGAAAAGAAAGTTAGAGATTCCGGCTGATGCATTCCATATCGCCATGATAGGCGAGCTGAATAAAAACAAAAATCAGATTGTAGTTTTGGATGCATTAAAGGAACTAAAAGACTGCACTATATACTGTTCCATATGGGGGCGCGGGGACAGCAAAGCGTTCTTGCAGGAAAAAATCCGTGAGTACGGCCTCGCAAGCCGGGTCAGGCTGAGAGGTTACTGCGAAAATCCGGAAATAATGCTGCAAAGCGCAGATTGTTTTATATTTCCGTCATTGAGGGAAGGGCTTGGAATGGCAGCTCTTGAGGCAATGGCGTGCGGCATCCCTGTGATTGCTGCAGATAACAGGGGAAGCCGTGAATATATGAAAGCCGGCATAAATGGCTTTGTATGCCATGCAGGCTCTGTCACGGATTATGTAAAGGCTATCCGTCAAATGAAAGAATCCGCCGCATTGCGCCAGCGGATGTCAGAGGCAGCAAGAAAAGAAACAGAATCATATGATATAAAAATCGTAAAGAGTATAATGCAATCCGTCTATAGGGATGCCCTTGAAGAAAAGAGGGCATGACAGGCAGATTAGAAGGGGATCAAAATGCAACACGAGAAAAAAGTTTCTGTCATTATGGGAATTTATAATCAGTGGGACACAGAGGTCTTAAAAGACGCAGTAGACTCGATTTTATGCCAGACCTTAAATGATTTTGAGTTTATAATCTACGATGATGGTTCCGATCCGCAGATTGGGCAATATATCCGCAGCCTGAGCAAGCTTGATCCGAGGATTGTTTTGATAGGCATGCGTCAAAACCATGGATTGGCTTTTTCTTTAAATGCCTGCATTGATATTGCACAGGGCAAATACATAGCGCGGATGGATGCCGATGATATTTCATTGCCTGAGCGGCTTGAGCGCCAGTATGAGTTTATGGAGGAACATCCGGAGTATGCGTGGTGCGGCTGCAACGCATATCTGTTTGATGAAAACGGCCGCTGGGGAGAGCGCCAGATGCCGTATATGCCAGAAAGCTCGGATTATCTGCGCTTTTCGCCGTATATCCATCCTTCAGTCATGTATCGAAGGGAAATTTTTCATCAGGCTGGGAAATACTCAGTTTCCCGGGAAACGCTCCGGTGTGAGGATTATGAGATATTTATGCGCCTTCACCAGATGGGGTACCGTGGATGCAATATACAGCAAAACCTGTTCTGCTACAGGGAAGATCCGGAGTCTTATAAAAAGCGCACGATGCGCTGCCGTTTGAATGAGATGAAGATACGGTACCATAATTTTGCAAAAATGAATATGCTTTTTCCTGTCGGATGGCTTTATGTAGTACGGCCTGTTTTTGCCGGACTGCTTCCAGCCGGCGTCATTGCTTGTATAAAGAGGAGAATGTATGAGAATAAGCGAACAGAAAAGAGTGCTTCAGTACAAAGACATCTTAAAGGCAATGCCAATTTACTGGGAAACAAGTAACCTTTGCGAGCAGGCTGTAAACTGCGATTCAATTGACACTGCGTTATACATAAACGCGCTGGCTCCGGCCATGGTAGAGTATGTAAGATGGGTTCTGACCGATGCGGCGCAAAATGGGATAAAGCGGCTTTATTTTCTGGCCAGGGACGGCTACCAGATGTACATTTCAGCCTGCAAGCTGAAAGATATCCTGGGGTTAGACATGGAATGCAGGTATCTTTGCGTTTCAAGATTTGCCATGAGAATTCCTGAATACCATCTGCTTGGCGTAAAGTGCCTTGACCACATCTGCCTGGGCGGAATTGATGTTACTTTTGAGAAGATCATGCATCGTGCAGGCCTCAGTGGGGCAGAAGCAATGGAAATTGCAGAAATATGCGGATATGCAGGCCGTTATAAGGATATCCTAAATTATAAAGAAATCATCCAGCTGAAAGAAATTCTTGCAGGGCAGGAAAAGTTTCTGGAATATATATATATAAATTCAGCCGCCGCGTATGAATCTGCGGCAGGCTATCTTCTGCAGGAAGGCCTGCAGGAAGATATCCCGTATGCGTTTGTGGACAGCGGCTGGGTCGGCACCTTGCAGCAGACGATTGAGAACCTGCTCAAAAGCAAGGGATACGGCAAAAATATAAAAGGCTACTATTTCGGACTTTATAAGATACCGGGAAATACGGGCGGAAAATACAGCAGCTATTATTTTTCTCCAAAGACAGGACTGCGGAAAAAAGTATATTTCAGCAACTGCCTGTTTGAGGCGATTTATTCCGCGCCGGAGGGCATGACGCTGCGCTACTGCAAGACGGTGCAAAACGGCAGGGACGTCTATGTGCCGGTTCTTGACCGCAAAGAGAATCCAAATGCAGCTCAAATCAGGCGCAATTGTAAGACATTGGAAACATTTTTGGATATTCTGGAGTCTGTTGAGCGCAGGAAGCCGGTTCTGCAGGGACAGCCGTGCCGGACGCGCATGGTTGAGCGGCTGCTGTCCAGTTTTATGGGGAAACCGGGCGCAGAGGAGGTTGAAGCGTATGGCAATACGCTGTTTTCCGATGACGTGCTTGAGGGCAGCATGCAGAATGTTGCGGCAAACCTCACAGAACAGGATATATTAAACCAGCGGTTTATCAATAAGGCGCTGATCATGACAGGCATCCGCAAAAAGACTATCCATGAAAGCGCATGGATTGAGGGCAGCATCGTCAGAAACAGGCGGCAGGTTCAGAGAAACCTGTACCACGCCAGAATATATAAATATTTCGTATATATGAGGAAGGCTTTGCAATGAGTGTACAGGAAGACAGAGATATTAAATCAGAAAAGAGCCAATATTACTTCGTGCTCAAGCAGCTCGTTTCAAGGGAGATAAAGCGGAAATATGCGCGTTCCCGGCTTGGCATCGTCTGGAGCGTTTTAAACCCGCTGCTTTCGATGGCCGTGCTGTCCATGATTTTTTCTACGATTTTTAAGCGCTCGATCGAAAATTATCCGATTTATTACCTTTCAGGCATGATAATATGGCAGCTTTTTTCCGGAGCTACAACGTCTTCTATGTCAGCTCTGGTTGACAACCGCAGCATGCTGATGAAAGTCAAGCTGTCAAAATCCACATTTATAATTTCCAGGATTTTGACTGCGCTGGCCAATTACGGATACACTTTTATAGCTTATGTGCTTATGATGATTATTTTTAAGGTCAAGCCAAGCATATATATGCTCCTGTATCCTATACCGGTCTTTTTTATTTTGCTGTTTGCTACAGGAATTGCTTATCTGCTGGCTACGCTTTATGTATTTTTTGCTGATATTGGATATTTATATTCTGTGCTTTTGCAGTTATGGATGTACATGTCAGCTATTTTCTTTCCGGTTGACGGCCTAGCGCCGGCCATGCGTCAGATTATTGAAAATAATCCGATTTATATATGTATTGCATTTGCGCGCGATTGCATGATGTATCAGACAATTCCGGATGTTACGTTATGGGTCAAGATGATTCTTTGGGGCGTTGGAAGCTTTGCAGCAGGCTATTTGGTATTCAAATGGAAAGAAAATGCTGTGATGCAGATAATGTAGTAAAGGAAAACAGGAGTTTAAGCAGGAAATGTCATCAATTAAGAATATACAGCCTAATATGGCTTCATCCAAGAAAAACGAAGCGAATGCGGAGGAAGAGTTTGATTATATAGAGTTTCTTGATGCGAAACCGTTTGATACAGCTTCAGGGAAAAACAGTCCTGACATAACAAAAGGCAAGAGGATACGCCGCCGCCGCGTCAGGCGCAAGCCGGTTATCTCTGTCCAGAATGTGACTATGAAGTTTAAGATTTCCAACAGCAATGTTTCCGGGATCAAAGAGTATGTCATACGCAAGCTGAAAGGGCAGGTGAAGTACCGGGAATTTATGGCGCTGGATCATGTGAGCTTTAATGTTTACAAGGGGGAAGTG